>QKJM01001000.1 GCA_003249315.1 Archangium sp. | reverse complement strand
GCCCGCCCCGACGAAGTGGTCGATGTTGAGGCGGCGGGCGGGGATGTCGCTGGGGAGGGCCGGGGCCGTGGGTTCTTCCCCGGTGGGACTGGCGGCCAGCGACGCGGAGGCAAAGAGGAAAAAGCCGACCAGCAGGGCACGGGCGCAGCGGGAGGCAGACATGGGGCCTCTTTTCTCGGGAGGGGGCTCCGGGGCATGGTGTGGGTACCGAGCACCGGGGCCATGCGGAGGCCCCACTCTACACCAGGATGGAGGCTACCTTGGAGACCGGGGCCGCGGCACTGCCCAGCGCGACGAGACGGTTGGGGACGCTCGAGCAGCTCTACCTGACGTTCTTCTGGTTCTCGAGCAACGTGCATTGGGGGGCCATCCTCTCGGTGCTGGTGCAGAGCCAGGTGGTCGTCATGGTGGGGGACGAGCAGAAGGGACGGGGAGTGGCCCTGGTGGTGGCCATCGGCTCGCTGACGGGTCTCTTCGTGCCTCCGCTGCTGGGGGCGTGGAGCGATCGGGTGCGGCTGCGGTTCGGGCGCCGGCGTCCCTTCATGGTGGTGGGCACGGCGCTCAACCTGGTGGCGCTGGCGGGACTGGCCACCTTCCCCTTCCTGGAGGGCGAGGGCCTGTGGGGCTACACCTCGGCCTTCTGGTTGTACGTGGGGGCGTACCTGATGGCCAACTTCTCCAACAACGTCGCCACCGCTCCCTATACGGCGCTCATGCCGGACGTGGTGCCTCCGGAGCAGCGTGGCACCGTGGCCGGCTGGTATGGGTTGATGACGACGGTGGGCAACGGGGTGGGTGTCTTCCTCGCCGGCAGCCTGGTGAGTCACGAGGCTCACCTGGGCGAGTTCCAGGGACAGATTCACCGCGTCTACCTGCTCATTGGCGCCATCCTGGTGGTCGGGTTGCTCATCACCGTGCTGGGGACGCGCGAGCAGCCTCTCACCAGTAGCCCCCGCCCCTTCCACTGGGGTGCGTTCCTGCGCGGCATGGTGGCGCCCTTCCGCTCTCCGGACTTCTCCTGGGTATTCCTCACGCGGATGCTGATGACGATGGGCGTGTTCAGCGTGATGAACTTCCTCCTCTTCTACATGGGGGACGTGGTGAAGGAGTTCTCGGTGTCTGGTCGGGTGCTGGCCACCACGTCGGAGGCCGCGCTGCAGAACATGCTGGGGCTGCTGCTGCTGTTCGCCATTGGCAGCTCGCTGGTGGCGGGGATGCTGTCGGACCGGTACGGGCGCAAGCGAATCGTCTACGTGGCGGGTGGAGTGCAGGCGGTGGTGGCGGTGGGGCTCATCCTCGCGGACGACTATGTGGCGGTGCTGATGATTGGAATGCTGTTTGGAGTCGGCTACGGGGCCTACGAGAGCGTGGGCTGGGCGCTGGCCACGGACGTGCTGCCGGACATGGATGATGCGGCCAGGGACATGGGCATCTGGCACATGGCGCTGATGGTTCCACAGCTCGTGGCGCCGCTGGTGGCGGGCTGGTTGCTGGACACCTTCCAGGCCATCGGCAAGCAGAGCGGGCGGCCCACGCTGGGCTATACCGTCATCTTCTCCCTGGCCACCCTCTACTTCGCCCTGGGGACCCTCTTTGTTTCCAAAGTGAAGAAGGCGACTTGAGGCTCCGGGACGGCGCTCGTTCGGATTTTTCTCGCCTTCCCGGCGAGACGGGAACTCCCAAGTTTTGGTTGAATTCCTTCACTACGGAAGTCGTGAAGGAGAAACATCATGAACATGCGCAGTGGACTCTGGAAGTGTCTGGCCGTGGTGGCGATGGTGGCCACGGGCTGTGGCGGTAGCGAGACGGCGGTGGAATCCGCCGAGCTGGTGGGTGCGAACGAGGACCTTGGGACGAGCGCTCAGGGACTCACCGGCTGCACCGCGAGCAACGCCACCCTGACCAACGCCACGGCGAACCTGAACCTGCGGACCGGGCCGAGCACGAGCTACTCCGTCATCGGAGTGATGCCGCAGAACAGCGTCCTCATCTCCCGGCAGGCCTGCCCCGACGCGGCGACCGGTTGGTACAAGGTATATTGGGGCGGTGTGGTGGGCTGGGCCTCCGGCAGCTACCTGAGCCTGGTGCGCAACAGCTACTCGGTACGTGACGAGGCCATCGCCCGCGCGGAGGGGGCCACCCGGGGTGCCTCGGGCACCAGCGCCTCCGCCCCCAAGGGCTTCTCCTACTGGTGGGGTGGTGGCGCGTGGAAGGTGGGCGCCGCGGCCGGCTCCTGCTCGGGAAACTGCTCGGCCTGCACGCACAGCGGTTCCTACGGCGCGGACTGCTCCGGCTTCGCCGCCAAGGTGTGGGTGGTGCCCAGCTCCAACAGCAACGTCTCCACCAACTCCCACCCCTACAGCACCTATGACTTCTACAGCACCACCGGTGGTGGCCAGTGGAGCACCATCTCCCGCGACAGCGCTCTGAAGGGAGACGCCTTCGTCTACCGCAGTGGCGGCGCCGGCCACATCGCCATCTACGAGTCTGGCGATGCCTGGGGCACCCCGCGGGTGCATGAGTGCCGTGGCTGCTCCTACGGCTGCGTGCGCAACAGTCGCAGCTTCGGCTCCGAGTACAAGGCCATCCGCCGCGCCGGCTGGTAGGGCATCGCGGAGAGACGGATGACGGCCGGGAGGGGGTGCCTTCCCGGCCGTTGTCGTCTCCACTCCTCGTCTCGAGGTGGCGCTCAGGGGCTGGCGGGTGAGGCTTCCTCGCTCTCCCCGGCGAGCCGCCGAGCCTCCGCCAGCGCCTGCCGCGCGGGCTGCCACCCGGGGTGGTGCGTCAGCAGTGCCTCGAAGCTCCGGGCAGCTTCGTGGTGTCGTCCCAGTCGCTGAAGGGCCAGCCCCAGGTTGTAGCCGGCTTCCAAGTAGCCGGGTTGCCTCTCCAGGGCTCGCCGCCAGGCCTCCACCGCGCCCACGTCATCTCCCAGCCGCGCCCGCCGGCCGCCCACCACGTAGTGCAGCTCCGCCTGGAAGTCGACCCGGTCCACCGCCAGCTCCACCGGCCATACCGCCAGGCCCAGCGTCCCCAGGGCGCCGAGGAGCACCTCCGCCCTCGCCCGGCCTCTCAGGGCGGACAGCTCGGCCAGGCCGAGCGCCGCAAGCACGCACAGCACAGGTGCCAGGGGGGCGCGGTAGCGACCGGTGACGAAGAAGAGGACGCAGGGGACGGCCAGCACCAGCGCCGCGGCCAGCACCAGCCGGCGCTCGCGCTCTGGCCGCAGCAGCACCACCCCCATTCCCACCACTGCCAGTGGCCACAGCAGCACATAGGGCAGGGCCGCCCCGCCCCAGCGCGCCGTCAGCGCTTCCAGCACCGGTGACTGCTCCCGCAGTACGTAGAGGTCTTCGTTGCGCGGCAGCTCCCGCGAGAGCAGCAGCAGCCGGGTTTTCCACCCCAGGTTGCGCAGGCACGCCGCGGGCCGGGCGGCGCACCATCCCAGGGCCTTGTTCACGAAGTATCGGTCCTGCCCGGCCGGCGTGTGGAGGCCATGTCGCTCCGGCTCGGCCACCAGCTCCTCCCAGTCTCGTCCGGGACGAATGGCGAAGGCCCGGTCCACGTCCGGGTTGTTGCCAATCCACAGGTTGATGCCGCCGTTGGCGGAGATGAGGATGAACTCCCCCGAGCGGGCCTGGTTGGTGAGGGTGACGGGGAGGAGGACGGCCAGCGTGGCGAGGAGGCTCAGCACCGGGCGCCAGGAGCGCCCCGAGGCGAAGGCCCAGGCCACCGGCACGGCGAGCAGCAGCAACGGGGCCACGGCGAGTGCCCCCAGGCCCACCACGGCCCCCGCGCCCAGGGCCCGGGCCGGTGTCGGTCGCTCGGTGGTGGCCAGCCACAGCGCCAGGGTTCCGAGGAAGGTGGCCAGCGAAGTGGCCAGCAGCTCCCCATCATAGAAGACGAGCGGGCCGTGCAGCGCCACCAGCAGCCCCGCCACCCGGGCGGCCCATGTCTGGCGTGTGAGGCGCAGGGCCAGGTGGAAGCAGAGTGCCGCGGTGGCCGCTCCGAGCAACGCCTGCACCAGCCGGGGCGCCCACAGGGTATGCCCCACCAGCCCGTACAGTCCGCCCAGGAAGAGCGGGTAGAGGGGCGGCTGCCAGAAGGGCCCGGGCGGGAAGCCCAGCCCGTCCGCCAGCCGGGTCCCGAGGAAGTCATAGTAGTCCGCGTCGATGAGCGGCTCCTCGAACGCCGGCCCGTGCGCGGTGGCCAGGTACGCCAGGCGTACCCCCAATGCCACGGCGAACACCCACCACCCCTCCACCTTCTTCATGGGACGCCTCTAGTAGCAGGAGGCTCGCCGCAGGGAGACTCCCTGCTCCGTGCGGAGCTGGTAGACGATGCCGCCCTCGTCCAGCACCTGGTAGTCGCGGAAGCTCTCCTCGGACAGGTGGCTGATGGGCAGCTCCGTCTGTCCCAGCACCCGGCCCTCCAATGGCTCGATGCAGTACAGGCGCAAGCCGATCTGCTCGGTCGGCGAGATGCCGTGCGGGTTCACTTCGCCGAT
>QKJM01000160.1 GCA_003249315.1 Archangium sp. | reverse complement strand
CCCTCGTGGGAGGCCTTGCCGGACTCGATTACCGCCTTGAGATCCAACGTCTCGCCCTTACGGGTGAGCTCACCCTTCATCTTGCCAGTGAAGCAGATGGAGAAGGAGTCGCCGTCGGAGCGCGCCACCTGGAAGCTCGGAACGCCGAGCTTCGAGTCACCCATGACGAAGTCCACGCCCTTGGCGCTACCCACGGTGAGGGACTGCTTCTTCCCCGGCGCGAGGAAGAACTCGCCCACGCGCTGATCACCCCAGAGGAAATGCACCCCCAGCCCCATGGGGCCCTTGGACTTGCGCACCACGCGGCGCGGGCGGGGAGCGGGCTCGGAGGCCGGCTGGGCCGCCTGCACGGGAGCAGGAGCGGGCGCGGGCGCCACGGCCACCGGAGCCGGCTGGGGCGCCACCTCCGGAGCGGGAGCGGGAGCAGGCGCCACTGCCACCGGAGCAGCCGCCACCGGCGCAGCGACCGCCGGAGCCGGGGAGATCGCCGCCTGGGACAGACCCGCCGCCACGGGAGCCTCGGGGGCCGGGGCTACCGGAGCCTGCGCCACGGGAGCGACGCTCGCGGCGGCTGTGGCCAGGTTGGCCGCGGCGACCTCGGCGGGATTCTCCAGGCGGAGCAGGGTTCCCCCCACCTTGATTTCGTCACCGAAGGAAAGCTGGCCTTTGTTGACCCTCTTGCCGTTGACGTAGGTGCCCTCGACGCTGCCCATGTCGATGATGGACAGGCTGCCATCGGCGGCCACCTCGATGACGGAGTGGATGCGGCTGACCTTCTCGTCATCGAGACAGAGGTGCGCCGAAGCGAGGCGACCGATCTTGATGATGTCGCGCTCGAAATCCTTCGATGCGACGAGGGTGTCGCCCTTGAAGACCTTGAGTGTCAGAGGAACGGGCATGGATGCTCCCGGGTGGGGTGTCGGCGATCTCTAGGACAACGTGCGTAGAAACAGGTTCCCGACAGGCTTCACAACTCGCCCACCGACTGCATCACCTTGTCCTCGAAGTCATCGCGAATACGGATGAGGTTCGAGTGCTGCACCTTCTTGCGGGCCTCGACGTACTCACCGTCCGGCTTGGTGAGATCGCCCTCGATGGTGTCCGCCTCGAAGTCGATGGTGGTCGTGCCACCCTTCTGGGCGCGGCCTCCAGAGGAGCTCCCGCCGCCCTCACTCTCGTCCTGGGCCAGCGCCACCGCCGGGGCCAGGGTCACCACCATGCACAGCATCAGGAGCTTCCGCATGACTGCCTCCCAACGGGCCCCACCACCGGGGCACCGCATCACGTCCGCCGGCACCGGATTCCGGCACCAGCGGACGCAGGTTCGCATCAATCCACCCTCTATCGCTACAGCAACCTTCAGAAGAGATCGTCGTCGGGCTCGCCGGGTTCCGTCGGCTCTGGATTCTTCTGCTCGGCGCCCGCGGGCTGGGTAGGAGCAGGTGCGCCATCACCCGCGGCATTGGAGACATCGCCCTGTTGATCGGCGGCCTGCTGATCGGCGGCCTGGAGTGCCTCCTGCTGCGCGGCCTGGAGTGCCTCCAATTGCTTCGCCTGCTCCTCGGCGAGTTGGGCCTCGCGCTGGGCCTGGACGATGGACTCGGCCTCGCGCAACAGACCGAAGACGGGGTGCTCGGCATTGAGGGCGATCTCCCCCCCTGCCTGGGAGATGAACTTGCGGTACAGCTCCACGGCCCGCTCCGTGGCGCCCTTGTGGCGGTGAAGGAGGACGGCGCGGTTGAAGGAGATGGCCGGCAGGTTCGCATCGAGCTTCTCGGCCTCGTCGTACTCCTGCATGGCCTTGTCGAACTGGCCCTGCCCCTTGTAGGCGATGCCGAGGTTGAGGTGCGCGGCGGCGTTCTTGCCGTCCACCTGGAGGATGCGGCGCAGGTGCTCCTCGGCGCCGGGGTAGTCCTCCTTCTCGAGCGCCAGCTCCGCCAGCATCACGTGCGAGGGCACGTAGTCATCATGAGCCTCCAGCGCGCGCTTGAACTGCTGGCGCGCATCATCCCGCTTCTCCTCCTGCAAGAGGATGAGGCCGATGGTGTGGTGCAGCTCGGGATCCTTCTGATCGATCTTCAGCGCGCGCAGCGCCACCAGCTTGGCCATGGGGAGCTGCTTGCGCTCCAGGTAGCTGCGCATCATCACCTTGTAGGCGGTGACGGACTGGGGCTCGCGCATGAGGGCCGCGCGCGCGAACTCCATGGCCTTCTCGTGGTCTCCGGTCTGCCGGTAGATCTCCGCCAGGCGGGCGCGGCTGTTGCCATCGTCCGGGTAGAACTTGAGGATCTCCTGGTAGAGCGTCACCGCGCCGGAGATGTCGCCGGCGTTCTGCTGCATGACCGCCAGGTTCTCCATGGCCTGACGCAGCGAGGGCTTCGTCTTGAGGGCAGCCAGGTAGTGGGCGCGAGCCTCCTCCTTCTTGCCCTGACGCTCGGAGAGGACGCCGAGGTTGTACTCGGCCTCGGCCAGGTTCTGGTCCACATCCAGGGCGGCCTGGAACTTGCGCTCGAGCGACGGGTAGTCGATCGCCCCGGCCTTCTGCTGGGAGTCGAAGGCGTTGAGCGCGTCCTCGAAGAGCAGCTTGGCGCGATTGGAAATGGGAACCGGCTCGTTGGGACTGGCCGGGCCGACCTTGCCGGAGCCCGAGGAGGGACCCGTGGCCTTGGTACCGGCACAGCCGGCGGCGAAGAGCGCCGCGGCCGCGGCCAGGAGGAAGGAGCGCACCATGGGGTAGTGATTCATTAGAGGAAGTCCTCCGGTTCCTGGTCGTCGATCACCGACTTGTCGCCTCCGCTCGAATTGCCGGGCGAGGCCTGCGGCCCATCGACCTGGGTTTCCGTCTGCTGCTGGAGCCGGCGCGTCAGATCCGAGAGATCCTCATGGAGCTCTTCGGTCTTGCCCTGCTCGGCGGAGGCCGTCTGCACCACCGGAGGCGGCACGTCCTGGATGCTGGTGAGCAACCCGCCGCCGAGGGCCTGCTGGACGCCCTTGGACAGGACGACCTTCTCCTCGGGCATCTGCGGGAACAGCTCAGGCCGGTAGCTGTCGCGCAGCAGCTTCAGGCTCGCGGCGGCGCAGTCGTTGAAGACGTCCAGCTCGCGGCTCTTGGACACGGCGGTGACGAAGGCCTCGGCGGCCTTCTCCTTGAGCGGGAAGGCCTGGTTGGAGAACTCGTCGCGCAGGGCCATCTCCGTCTCCTCGTCGATGCCCGGGGGCATGGGAGCATTGATGAGCTTGTCGGCGAAGTTGTCGTAGAGCAGGCCGATGCGGTGCAGGGCGCAGATGGCGGGCTCGGCGGCGCCGAAGGACACCGTCTGCACGTACTTCTTCTCCACCACCTGGAGCGACTGGCTCTTGGCCGCGATGGAGCCCTTGAACTTGTCGGGGCTCGGAGGACGGCCCCAGGAGAGGCCCAGCCGCGAGTAGTAGGCGAAGTCCTGCTCCACTGCGCGGAACTGGGCGGCGGCCACCGGGGCGCGCGCGGGCGCCTCGAGATCCGACTGCACACGGCGAGGCAGATCCTCGTAGTACTTCAGGATGCGGCCGTAGAGCCGGGCAGTGTCACGCGTGCTGCGCACCTTGTTCTCGTAGATGTCGGCGATGCGGCCCTCCGCCTTCAGGAACTTGCTGGTGTAGCGCAGGTACTGGCGCTCGTACTCCTCCAGCTCCTTCATCGCCTTGTAGTAGTTCCCGGTCTTCTCGTGCAGGTCCACGATGGAGAGGAAGATGTCCTCGGCATCCTTGGCCTTGGGCCAGAGCGTCAGGTAGCGCTGGCGCAGCGCCAGGGCTTCCTTGTACTCGCCGAGCCCCTCCCGGTAGGTCGCCGCGTTGAAGAGGGCCACCTGCGCCTTGGACTCGTCCCACTTCTGCTTCGAGGACTTCTCGGGAGCCGCGGCCGCGCGACCCCGCCGGCCCTTGCCCCGCTTGGAGCGGCGCACGGGCGCCTTGCCCTTGCTCTCCTCGAAGCCATCCACGTACTGCTCGTACGCCTCGGCGGCCGGCAGGAAGTCACCAATGGCCTCCAGCGCCTCCGCGTTGTTGTAGATGCAGTCCGGGATGAAGCGCGACTGGGGATACTGCTCGATGATGCGCCGACGCACCTCGATGGCGCGGTCCAGCATCTTCGCCTTGTAGTAGTCCACCGAGGCGTTGAAGAGCGCCACGTCGGCGATCTCCGTCTGCGGGAAGTCCGCCACGAAGGCCAGGTAGGCCTCGGCCGCCTTGGCGAACTGCTGCTTCGCCTCGAGCTGGCTCACCAGCTTGAAGGCCGACTGCTCGATCACCTTGGACAGCTCGTCCCGGAACTTGCCCACCGCGAGCTTGTCGTTGCTGTAGAAGCGCCGCGCCCACTCGTTCACCTTCTCCCAGTCCTCGAGCAGGTTGTACGAGTCGAGCACCAGGTTGGCGGCGATCTCCGCGGCGCGCTCACCCGTGTCGAACTTGTAGTTCGGGTAGCCCAGGGCGATCTCGCTGAAGCGCAGCACCGCCTCGTCGAAGTGGTTGTGGCGGTAGTAGATGTTGGCCGCCTTGAAGGCGATCTCCACCCGCTTGTCCCCCTTGGGCACGTACTTGAGGTAGCGCTCGCAGGCGTCCAGCAGATCCTTCTTGAGCTGGGGGATCTCCGTCTTCTTGCGGACATCCGCGCCAGCCTTCGCCTTGGGGGCCCCCTTGTCCTCGCCCAGCTTGACCACCTCGTCATAGGCGAGCACCGCGTTGTAGGCGGCGTTCTGCAGCCAGCGGCCCGGCTTTCCCGGCTTGGGGTTGCCCTCCTCGTCCTTGGCCTCCAGCACCTTGGCGTCCTGCAGCAACACCAGCGTGTAGTTGAGGGCGGCCTTCTCGTACTTCTGCAGGTTGTCGTTGAGCAGCTCCGCCCAGAAGAAGCGCAGATCGTACGCCTTGGGGCTCTCGGGGAAGAGCGTGAGGTAGTCCGAGTAGATCATGTCCGCGTAGGCGAACGTGCCCTCGTCGCGCGTCTTCTTCGCCTCGTTGTGCCAGGTGACGGCGAGGTTGGACAGGGTGCGCTCGGCGAGATCCTTCGCCTCCGCGAGCGCCTTCTTGTCCTTCTCCTCCTTGATCACCCCGGAGGACTCGACCTCCTTCATGATCTTCACCAGGCGGCGCACCTGCTTGACGGTGCGCTCCTTGTTGCCCATGCGAAGAACGATGTCGACGATGCGACCCTGGAAGCCCGGGGACTCGGGCGACAGGGGCTTCTCCTTGATGAGGGCGTTGTAGGTGATGGCCGCCTCGCGGTCCTTGCCAGCCCCGAAGTAGAGGTTGGCCAGGTTCTTCATCATCGTGAAGCGGTCCTCGGGGTTGGTGGCCACCTTGGAGAAGTCATCGCGGGCGACCATCACCTCACCCTCGCGCTCGTAGGCACGGACGTAGTCGTTGCGCGCCTCGCGCACGAGGGTGCTGCGGCCGCTCTTGCCGCCGTCCTTCTCCACCGCGCTGGCGCCGGCCAGCTCGCCGTAGAGGACCACCGCCTTCCACTTGTCCTTGGCGTTGGGGTAGTCCGAGAGGTTGAAGTAGCACCAGCCCTGCTTGTAGAGGGCGAAGGCGTACACCTGGCTGTCGGGGAAGGCGGCGGCGCGCTTGTAGGCCTCCAGCGCCTTCTCGAGGTTGCCGCGCTTGCCCTTGGAGTTGTTGAAGTAGTACTCGCCGAAGGCCAGCCAGGCGTCGGGGATGTACCTGGACTGGGGGTACTTCTCCACCAGGCGCTTGAAGGCCACCAGCGCCTTGCGATCCTGCCCGTCCTCCATCAGGAACGTGCCGAGGAAGAAGAGGACCTCGTCGGTGCGCTCGAAGTCCGGGTACTCGCGGACGATCTTCGTGTACTGGTCGAGGGCGAGGCGACCGTACTGCTTGGAGCGGGTGAGCAGCTCGGCCTTGCCGGCCTTGGCGCGGGCCTGACCGGCCTTGTCATTGCGGTTGAGCGCCTCGATCAGCTCGTCGTCCTTGCGGTTGGCCTCGAAGAAGTAGTGCTTGGACTCCTCCCAGTAGAGCTCGCCCAGGCGGAAGAGCAGCGAGGGCTGCTCGCGGGGATCCGCCGAGAGGGAGATGATCTTCTTGAGGGAGTCGATCTGCTCTCGACGCTTGGAGGCGACCTGGACCTCCACGCCCAGACTGAACTGGTCGTACTGGAGCGCGGGAGCGGTGTCCTTCTTCTTCTCCTTCTTGCGGCTGATGTCACCGGCGAGGGACTTGTCCACCACGGACGTCGAGGTCTTCTTGCCGAGATCGGCGTCCCGCGGCGCTTTCTTGGCCTGGGCGCTGGCCACCGAAGCCAGGAGCAGGAAGCTGACGAGGAGCGAACGGCGCATGTTTTTCCTCTGCTGGGGTCGGCCCTCCGAACCGCCTGCCTGCTTGGCAAGTGTCCGGGAATCTTCGGGAATTTCCATCTGGGAGCTGCGCACTATGCGCGGTGCGTTGGGGACGGTCAACAAGCCCTTGAGGGCAGCCTGCTCAGGGGGAGAACCAGCCGGCAAGATTGCAGGGGTGCTGTGCGAAAAGCGTTGTGCGGGTTGCGCTGTCAGCCCCGACTGGTAAGGGGGCTGCGTGCGCCCGGTTGGCGGGTCGCCCACCTGAGAGACGAGTCGTTCCATGAGCCTCCTGCCCGAAAGTGCCAGCTTCGCGGAGCTGGTGCAGGACTACTTCCTGGCGGTGCGCGGCAGCGGACTGATGCTGTCGGCGCTGGACACGGAGCTTTTGACGTCCTGGGCCGAGCAGGGAGTTCCCTTCGAAGTGGTGGCGAAGGGGATTTCGCGCTCGGCGGAGAAGGCGATGTGGGACGCCAGGCCCGGGGAGCCGGTGCTGCGCAGCCTGCGGGCGTGTCGGCGGCAGGTGGAGGCGGAGATCAAGAAGTACCGGGAACGGGTGATCGGAGCGGGCAGCGAGGGGGCCTCGAAGCGAGGGGCGAAGGCGCGCACGTGGGAACAGACGCGGCACGCGCGGCTGCGGTCCTCGCTGGAGCGGCTGGCGGAGGAGGAGCCGGGGCTGGCGCCACGGGTGGGATGGCTGCTGGAGGCGGTGCTGCACGAGGTACCCGAGGAGCCGGCGGGGCTGGACACGCAGGAGACGCGGGTGGGGATGGCGCTGCTGCGCGCCCTGCCCTTCCGCGAGCGGATTGAGCTGTGGAGGATGGCCTGGGGCGCGGAGGCGGCTCACCAGTACATGTCCGATCGGGCGCGGAAGCTGGCACGGCGATTCCGGTTGCTAGCGGGGGTGCGTCGGCGGCTCGGGCTGATGGACGTCTAGAGGGAAGAATACCTGAACACCCGGACAGCCTGCTGACGAGCGTCAGGGGGCTCTGGTATGGGCCTCGGAATGACGGCGAGCAAGGCGAGCGCAGAGGTGTGCGGGGAGTGTAGGGGGAAGACGTACGTCATCGATCGACGAGGGGATCGGGCGCAGGCGCGGGTGTGCGCGTGCTCGGCCCGGTGTGGTGTGTGCGAGGGCCGGGGGTACGTGTACGAGGAGCGGGAGCAGAGCTTCAGCGCGAAGGTGGGCCCGAAGCGCTATGAGGTGCTGGTGGAGTGCGTGTGCCAGCGGCGGGCGCAGCGGGTGACGCACTTCAACGAGGTGGGACTGCCCGGGGTGGTGGCGCACGCGAGCTTCGATAGCTACCGGGCCTTCAACGAGGCGCAGGATCGCGCGCGAAGCCTGGCGAAACACTTCGCCCTGCGGTTCGACAAGGCGGGAGTGAACAAGGGCTTCATCCTCAGCGGCCCGGTGGGGACGGGGAAGACCCACCTGATGGCTGCCTCGCTGTCACACCTGGTGCTCGAGATGGGGGTGCAGGCACGGTACGTGGAGATCTCGCTGCTGTACTCCACCATCCGGCGCGGCTTCCAGGAGGGGAAGAGCGGCGGGGAGATCATCGGTCCCCTGTCGGAGGTGGAGGTGCTGGCCATCGACGAGCTGGGCAAGGGACGCGGGAGCCAGTTCGAGATGGAGACGATGGATGAGCTGATCGCCCGACGCTACAACGCCGGGAAGACGACGCTCTTCGCGACGAACTATTCGCTGGAGCCGGAGCGCCGGAGCGCACGCGCGACCCCCAGCGGCTACCGGACGACGGAGGACGCGAAGAGCACGCTGCGGGAGGCGGAGCTGCTGCGCGAGCGCGTGGGAGAGCGCATCTACAGCCGGCTGTGCGAGATGTGCGACTTCGTGGAGCTTCCCAAGGAGACGCCGGACCAGCGGCGCATGCGGCAGGAGTTGGAGCGACCCGCGCCCCCGCCGGGCGGAATGAGAGCGGGGCGCCGGGCTTCGGAATGAGCCCTCGAGTCCTCCCCCCTGTCTACATCCTCTGGCGCCCCGGGCTACCCGCTACGGCGTGAGCGCGCGAATCAGCGCGTTACCCGAGTCCGCCACGTACAGCGTCCCATCCGGGCCCACCGCGAGGCCCGCTGGCAGCACGAACTCCGCCTCGTCCCCTGCCCCGTCGCGCGCTCCGAAGCTACCCGCGCCCGCCAGCGTGGACACCCCGTCCGGACCAATCCGCCGCACGCGGTAGTTCCCCGGATCCGACACCGCGAGGCTCCCGTCCTTCAGCACCGCGATCCCCAGATACGGCAGCATCCGAGCACTCTCCGGCGCGCCATCCGAGAAACCTCCAGGCGGCGAGCCCGCCACCACGCTCACCGTGCCCCGCCGCAACGACACCACGCGCGACATCCCCGTCTCCACCACGTACACCGTCCCATCCTGCGCCTCGGCCACCGCCGAGGGCCGGTACAGCCACTGGTCCGACGGCAGCGTCGTCACCGGGTGGCCTGGCGCTCTCAGGTCGATCCGCCGGATGACCCCGTTCCCCATGTCCGCCACCAGCAGCGCCCCGTCCCGCGTGACGAACAGCCCCGCCGGCTGGTTGAACCGCGCCTCGGCCGCGGGCCCATCCGCCGAGCCCGGCATCATCACCGCACCGGCGAACACCGTCGTCGTCCCATCCGGGGCAATCTTCCGCAGGCAGTAGTTGTCCGTGTCGGACACGTAGACGTTCCCCTGCGCGTCCGCCGCAATCCCCATCGGACCATTGAGCCGTACCTCGGAGAGCGCCGAGATGCTCCCATTCTGCCCCACCCGCTTCACCTCGTTGGCCAGCGCGTCCGCCACCGCCCAGCCGCCTCCGGGCAGCACCGCCACCGCCACCGGTGCCCCCAGCAGTCCCGCCCCTGACGCTCCGTCCGGGTCTCCCCTCTTCCCCACCTGTCCGGCCACGGTGCGTACATCGTGCGCGAAGG
The DNA here is from genome assembly GCA_003249315.1 of Archangium sp. GTDB lineage: Bacteria > Myxococcota > Myxococcia > Myxococcales > Myxococcaceae > QKJM01. Next base: position 7,277 of record QKJM01000160.1, on the reverse strand, counting down.
GTCCCTCGGCCTTCGACCGCGGTGGGCGACGCAACGCCACCAGCCCTCTTGGCACCTGCCGCTCCAACGCGCGGTAGAGCACGTTGGCCACCAGTCGCGCGGCGCGAGGGTCCGCCGTCTCGCCCTCGCCCAGCGTCCGCACGAAATCCACTCCCCCCGCGGAGAACACCCACGCACCGCCCTTCCGGAACAACACCATCTGCCCGAAGCCGAAGGCCCCTTGCAGCGACAGCGCGGGCGACTCGGCCAGCACTTCCACCCCCTCCGGCGTGTGGCCGTTGTCCACCACCTGATCCTGCTCGTAGCCGTTGGCCTGCCACAGCGTGTCCCCGTTGTGCAGCCCCGTCCCCTCGAAGGCCCAGTGACTCGCGTTCGTGATCACCGTCGGAAAGGCGAACTGGTGCCACCGGCTGGAGAACATCACTCCCAGCAGCGCGTTCTCCGGGCGCGGCTCCGCCAGATCCCTGAACTTCGTCGTCAGCTCCGGACTCTCGGGACCCACCGGATCCATCCGCTGCGCGTCCTTCTTGTAGCAGGTGACGATGCGCCCAGGCCGACCGTCCTCCGAGGACTCGAGCCGTACCTGCCAGTAGGCCTGATTCGCCCCCAGGTTGATGAGCGAGCGCCCCTCGGCCACCGCCCGATCCGCACGCTCCCTCAGCGTGCGCGTCCAGTACTCGTCGTGCCCGGAGAGGATGAGCACCCGCGCCTCGCGCAGCGCCTCCCCGCTGAGGTGCAGCTCCTCGTTGGGCACGTACGCCACGTCCAGGCCCTGCGCCTCCAGCCATTCGATGAGGCCCAGCTCGTCGCTCAGCAGGTGCCCGGTCCCATGGTTGCGCTCGTAGGGCCGATCGAAGGAGACCTGGAAGGCCCGCCCACGCCCGGTGATGCCCACCTTGTCATCGTAGAGGCTGGTGCCTCCCCACTTGTTGTAGGCCGCCCAGGTCGTCGTCGGAATCATCACCACCACCTCCGAGCGCGGCAGCGGATCCCTCACGAAGAACGGCACGTAGCGCTGGTAGCCGTCATCACGGACGAGCTTCACCACGTACATCCCGCGCACCCAGCTCGCGTCCGTCTCCACCTCCAGGGTCGGCTCCCAGGCGCAGGTGACCAGGCCCGTGAGCAGCCGGGGCTCACACCGCTCCTGGGACACCGCCATCCGCGGGCCTCCTCGCGCCACCTCTCGCGCCCCCACTCCCCCGTAATACCCGAGCCGGTACACCACCCAGGTGAACGGGTGCGGCTCCCCGGACACACTCACCGCGATGGGCACCCGCTCGCCCTGCGTCACCGTGGACACGAGCGCGTACCCCTCGATCTCATTCCGGTTGGCTCCGCGCGTGATGCGCCACCCGTCCGTTCCCGGGCGTGCGTTCTCCACGGAGATGGCCCGCGAATCGTGCGGAGGGAGGGAACTCCCCTCATCCGGCGCGGTCCCCCCGCCATCCAGGTGATGCAGGGGCGGGCTCCCACGCCCTCCACCATCACTGTCGACGCCCGCCAGCAGGCTCGAGTCCCCACACCCTCCGATCAGCCCGAACAGGCACAACACGACGCCCAACGCCCTGATGACCCGAACATCCTGCCCCATCCGCCGCCCCCCTTCCCCTGGGTTTGCCAGGGTAAGCACGAGTCCCAGGGTTGGGACCTGGCCACCCAACCCCGGGCGGAGGCCGGTGTCACGGTGAGGACAACGGGAAGACCCTCACCCCAGCCCTCTCCCAGAGGGAGAGGGGGCCTACACGGTCAAGCGCCCAGGAACTCCCGGTGGAGCCTCGCCGTCAGCTCCCGCAGGTGCGCCTTGTCCACCAACACCGTGAGCTGCAGCGGAGAGGTGTGAATCGCCTGCACGCCCGCCCCCATCTCCTCCGCCACTCCCAGCGCCCGCCGCAGGTAGCTCCAGTCCGCGTTCAAACCCGCCCCCACGCACGTCACCGTCCCGAGGTCCTCCCGCAGCGACACCGCCCCTCCGAAGCGCGCCCCCACGTCCCGCCGCAGCGCCTCCAGCCCGTGTACGTCCTGCAGAGGCACCGCCACGAAGGTCCTCCCCGTGCCCCCCACCAACCCGTCGAAGGCCAGCGCCCGCCCCCTCACCCCGCGCACATCCAGGAACTCCAGCAGCTCCGACAGCCTCCCACCCTCCAGCTCCGCCGACAGCACCGCCAGCTCCACCTCCGCCGTCACCCCCTTCACCCGCGTGTCCGCCGGCGCCACGTACTCCCGCACCGCCGTCCCGCTCCCCTGCCCGTGCGCCGTGCGCGCCAGGATGACGATGCCCTTCTCCTTCGCGAACTCCACCGCCTGCGCGTTGAGCACCTTCGCCCCGGCGCTCGCCAGCTCCTGCATCTCGTCGTACGAGAGCGACTCCTGCTTGCGCGCCTCCGGCACCACCCGCGGATCCGCGCTGAACACCCCGTCCACGTCCGAGTAGATTTCGCACGACTCCGCGCTCAGCGCCGCCGCCAGCGCCACCGCCGTGGTGTCCGAGCCCCCTCGCCCCAGCGTCGTCACCTCCTTCTTGTAGGAGACGCCCTGGTAGCCCGCGACGATCACCACCTTGCCGCGCGCCAGCTCGTCCTGGATCCGATACGGCCGTACCTCGACGATCCTCGCCTGCGAGTGTGCGTCGTTGGTGATGATGCCGCTCTGGCTCCCCGTGAAGCTGATGGCCGGCACCCCCAGCTCCTGCAGCGCCATGGACAGCAGCGCCATGGAGATGCGCTCCCCACAGGTGAGCAGCATGTCCAGCTCCCGCCGTGGCGGATCCGCCGACACCTGCCGGGCCAGCGCCAGCAGCTCGTCCGTGGTGTCCCCCATCGCCGACACCACCACCACCACCTGGTAGCCCTTCTCCCTCGTCTCCTTCACCCGCAGTGCGACCTTCCGAAGCTTCTCCACTCCGGCCACCGACGAACCCCCATATTTCTGCACCACGATCGGCATAACGTTTCCGCCTCACCTGTTCCGGGGCCGGCATGACGCCTCCCCTGCTCATGTCCGCTGTGTCCATCAAGACACACTGGAACGCCACCCTGCACAAGGCCGGCCAACAGCCGCGTCCCCTCCTGCCTCGCCCGGCGGGCCGCCTTGACACAGGGAAGTCGGCTTCTATATTCGCGCCCGGTTTTTCACGGGCCGTCAGAGGCACTGCCTTACGGCCACTGACAGCCCATGGTCGATCGCTTCTCCCCGGAGCCTTCCCATGCCGATGATCGAGGTCCAGAACCTCACCAAGAGATACCGTGAACGGGTGGCGGTGGACCGCCTCGACTTCTCGGTGGCCGAGGGGGAAATCCTCGGATTCCTCGGTCCCAACGGAGCCGGCAAGTCCACCACGATGAAGATCCTCACCGGCTTCCTGCCGCCCTCCGAGGGCTCGGCGAAGGTGGCGGGCTTCGACGTCTTCGAGCAACCGCTGGAGGTGAAGCGGCGGATCGGCTACCTGCCGGAGACGCCGCCGCTGTACCCGGAGATGACGGTGGTGGGCTACCTGAAGTTCGTGGCCTCGCTCAAGGGTCTGCCTGGACGCGGCGTGAAGGCCGAGGTGGAGCGGGTGGGAGGGCTCACGGGCCTGGCCGACGTGATGGGGCGAGTCATCCAGAACCTCTCCAAGGGCTACAAGCAGCGGGTGGGCATCGCCCAGGCCCTGCTCGGCTCGCCGCCGGTGCTCATCCTCGACGAGCCCACCGAGGGGTTGGATCCCACCCAGCGCGCCGAGATGCGCGGGCTGATCAAGAGCCTGACCGGCAAGCACACCGTCATCCTCTCCACCCACATCCTCCCCGAGGTGACGATGACCTGCGAGAAGGTCCTCATCATCAACCAGGGGAAGATCGTCGCCTACGATGAGATTCGCAAACTGGCCCACGTCCACGGCGGGACGGCGGAGAACGTGTCGCTGGAGGAGATCTTCATCAAGCTGACGGCGGCCTAGGCCCGCACGTCCCAACCGCCCTCACGCTCTTCGGAGGACATCATGCGCACCTCGCTGGCCATCGCCCGCAAGGAGCTGTCCATCTACTTCACCACCCCGTGGGCCTACGCGGTCTTCACGGCGATGCTGGCGATCTCCTCGTTCTTCTTCATCAGCTACCTGTACCAGTTCGATCAGGCCCAGGAGATGGCGCGCTCCTTCGGCTGGAAGGCGGTCCCACCGCAGTTCCGCAACCTCACCGACGGGGTGATGGTGCCGTTCTGGACGTCGGTGATGATCATCACCCTCTTCGTGGCGCCCTTCCTCTCCATGCGGCTGTTCGCGGAGGAGAAGCGCAACAAGACGTTCGAGCTGCTGATGACGGCGCCGGTGCGGCCAGTGGACATCGTCGCGGGCAAATACCTGGGAGGACTGGGCGTCATCTCCACCACCCTGGGGCTGACCATCTTCTTCCCGCTGCTGCTCTCGGTGTTCGGCCAGGGCGAGGAGGGCAGCGCGCTGGAGTGGAGCACGGTGCTGATGGGCTACGGGGGGATGCTCCTCTGGGGCGCCACCTGCATGGCGATCGGGATGTTCCTCTCCGCCCTGACGGAGAGCCAGATGGTGGCCGCGCTGCTCACCTTCGCGGTGCTGCTGCCCTGGTTGCTGCTACGGGGGCTGGCCCAGGGCACCGAGGAGCCCGTGCGCTCCTTCATCAACTACCTGTCGTTCGACGCGCAGATGCAGGGAATGCTGCGCGGCGTGTTGGATCTGAAGGCGCTCGTCTTCTTCCTGTCCGTCATCTTCTTCTCGCTGCTGCTCAGCCACCGCACGGTGGAGGCACAGCGCTGGGCGTGACCCGCCTGTGTCGAGGATGCCAATGAAAGCCGCCAACATCGGAAAAATCCTGGGTGCGTTCGGGCTCCTGCTGCTGCTCTCGAGCCCCTTCACCCTCTTCTTCACCTCGGGTTCCCTGCTCGTCGTCGGCGTGAAGGTGGGCGCGGGGCTGGTGATGGTGGGCGCGTACTTCGCCACCAACTTCAGGCAGTTCGGCCAGTTCTCTACCCGCCGCTCCAGCTTCTTCTTCGCCAGCACGGCGCTGACGGTGCTGCTGGTGCTGTTCGCGCTGCTCGCGATCAACTTCATCGCCGCCAAGAAGAACAAGCGGTGGGATCTCACCGAGCGGAAGCTCTTCACGCTCTCGCCGCAGACGGTGAGCACGCTGCAGGGCCTTCCGGAGAAGGTGCGCGCCATCGGCTTCATCCCGCCGAGCCACCCCGCCTACGAGAGTCTGGAGGACACCTTCGAGCGCTACCGCGCGGAGGCGCCGGAGAAGTTCGAGTACAGTTTCAAGGATCCCCTCCGCCACCCGGATCTGGCGAAGAAGTACGAGCTGCGCGAGGGCCAGACGACGGTGGTGCTGGCGCGCGGCGAGGGCGCGGGCGAGTCGCACACCTCGCTCAACGTCATCAGCGAGCAGGAGTTGACCAACGCCCTGCTGGAGCTGACGCGGACGGGAGAGCAGACGGTGTACTTCGTGGTGGGCCACGGAGAGTGGCCGCTGGCGTCCGGACCGGCCGGGCCGGGCCAGCGCGTGGTGAGCATGTCGGAGATGGCGCAGCAGCTCGCCCGGGAGGGATACGCGACCCGGGAGCTCAACCTGGCGGGCGGGACCACCGTGCCCAGGAATGCCGCGGCGGTGCTCATCACCGCGCCCAAGGCCTCCTTCACCCCCCCGGAGGTGGACTCGCTGCGCGCATACCTCGCCGCGGGCGGCCGGATGCTCTACTTCGCCGAGGCCTACGGAGAGCCGGGCGAGCACCTGGCGAAGCTGCTGGCCGAGTACGGCCTGTCCGTGGACGCGGGCGTGGTGGCCGATGCTCAGTTCAACGCCGGCAGCCCCTATGTCGTCCTCTCGATCTTCTATGGCAACCACGAGGTGGCCAAGCCGCTGAGCCAACGGCAGCTCAACATCGAGTTCCCCACCGCGCGCAGCCTCTCCCTCCAGAGCGAAGGCCGGGCCGAGGGCGTGAAGGTGGAGCCCCTCATCCTCACCTCGCCCTATGGCTGGGTGGAGTCGACGCCGAACGATCAACCCGAGCCCTCGGAGGGAGAGAAGACCGGGCAGCTCATCCTGGCGGCGGCCAGCACGCGCGCCATCTCGGGCGTACAGGGCCAGCGCAATGACGAGGCGCGGCTGGTGGTGGTGGGCGACTCGGAGCTCCTCCTGGACAGCCGCTGGGGCCACGAGGGCAACCGCAACCTGGTGATGAACGCGCTCGGCTGGGCGACCAACCAGACGGAGAAGATCACCATCCGCCCGCCGGATCGGGCAACCTCCACCATCCAGTTGGATACGGAGCTGCTCAACCGCATCCGTTTCGTGTCCACCGACGTGCTGCCCCTGACGCTGCTGGGCGTGGGGCTGGCCATCTGGCTTTCGAGGCGAAACAAGTGAACGCGAAGCAGAAGAACCTCATGCTGCTGCTGGTCGCCGCGGTGGCGGCCGGCGGGCTCGGCCTCTATGCGTACATGGGCGTGCTGGAGCCCGAGGTACAGGAGATCGAGCGCAAGGAAGTGGATGACAGGCTCTTCGCCGTACACCCCCCCGGCGAGCGCGGCGCGGACGGCGGGGAACCTCCCGCTCCTGTCTTCACTTCCATCTCCGTGGAGATGCAGATCCCCCCGGCGAAGACGGTGGTGGAGCGGGTGGACGGCACCTGGCGCGTCACCTCGCCGGTGAGCGCACTGGCGGATTCGCGCACGGTGGAGCTCTTCATCCGGGAACTCACGAACGCGAAGTTCAAGGCCACGGTGGAGGAGAACCCCACCGACGAGGACCTGGAGCGCTACGGGCTGAAGACACCCGGGGCCACCATCATCGTCGCGGCCTATGTGCCGGACGCTCGGGGCGGCGGAGAGGACGAGCCGAAGCGCCAGCGCAAGCAGACGCTGTACACCGGGAACGAGAACACCTTCGATGGCTCGATGTACGTACGCCGGGAGGGAGATGCCCGGGTGTACAGCGCCCCGGGCTCGCTCCGGGCCTCGCTGCTCAAGCACACCCACTCCTGGCGCGACAAGACGGTGTTCGGCCTCGAGGAGTCGTCCCTGCGACGCATCGAGGTGAAGACGAAGCAGCATGCCTACACCCTGGAGCGTGATGCGGAGGGGACCTGGCAGGTGCGACAGCCGATGTCCCTGCTGGCGGACGCGGAGCAGGTAGCCCGGGTGGTGTCCTCGCTCGCGAGCGAGCAGGCCCTCTCCTTCCCCAATGCGGAGCGCGAGGCCGTGGTGCGCGAGGCAATGGAGCAGCCGGCGGTGGAGGCGCACTTCCAGCCCACCTCGGGAGAGCCGCTGC
>QKJM01000467.1 GCA_003249315.1 Archangium sp. | reverse complement strand
CAGGCCTACCTGCTCCAGGTGAACGGGGGAGATCTGCTCAAGCTCCAGACGCTCGCGGCCCGGACCACCAGCCACGTCGACGACGCCGCGTTCGCACTCTACGTGCTGATGCAGATCTTCACCCGGCTCCACGCGGCCGGGCTCCCCGCCCCCACGGCGGAGTAGCTTCCCTCGGTGGGCCTCAGCGCAACCGCAGCAGGCCCATGCGCACCAGCTTCGCCAGCGTCTTCAGCGTGTCGAGCTCTCTCGCCGGACTGGCCAGCACCAGCGTGGACACGTCCCAGGCTCCGTTGATGAGGCCCGACACATGCCGCTCCTCGGGCTTGAGCAGCGCCAGCGACTCGGGCTCCGGCACCAGCTCCGGCACCGCCAGCGGGGGCAGCTCCCCATAGAGCGCCGCCACGTGCTCGCTATGCACCATCCGCGCGAGCTCGCGCACCCGCCGATCCGCCGGATCACTCGCCATCAACGACGAGCACACCAGCTCCGCCGCGTCGTACTGGCCCTCGCGCACCAGCACCGCGCCCTTCTCCAGCATGTCCGACACCGGATCCACCACCACCTCCGGCGCCCCCTCCACCTCCACCTGCTTCGCCCGCAGCAGCTCGAAGACCCGCCGCGTGGTGGACGAGCGTGACATCCCCAACGACAGCCGCAGCCGCCCCAGGTTCTGCCCCCCCGCGCACAGCGTCAGCAATATCCGGTGCATCAGCGGCTGGCGCGGGCTCGGCTGCACCCGCGAGCGCACCGTCAGCGAGTCGCCCACCAGCACCCGGTCCACGTCCGCCTGCTCGTCCACCCAGCGCAGCGACTCGAAGAGCAGCTCCCGGAGGCTCATCTCCGAAGGCGCCCACTCGTCGCCCGTCCGATCCAGATCCTCCGTCCAGTGGAAGGTGCCCTGGCCCGCGCGCGTCATGTCGGCCATCGCGCTGAAGAGCTCCTCGCGCGCCAGCTCACGCACGTGCTTCGGATCCACCTTCCGCGCCCGGAAGGCCGACTCCACGTCCTCGCCGCCAGGCGGCAGCTCCTGGAAGGCCGCCATCACCTGCGACCCGTCCGCCAGCCTCGACAGGGCCAGCACCCGCGCCACCCTCCCCCGCAGCCCGTCGCTGGCCGTGGCCAGCACCTGACCCGAGAGGAGGAACAACCTGCGCTCACCTGCCTCCCAGGCGAGTTGGAGCGTCCCCGTCTTCCGGGAGCTATCCAACCACTGGAGCAGTTCAGGCAGGGGAAAGCTGGAGAAGTCGCCGTGAAGGGCCATACGTACCGGGTTCGAGGATACAGTCGGGAGCCGTGCGCGTCGCGGTCCTCTTCATCGATGGAGTCGGAATCGGCCGGAACCTCCCCGAGGAGAACCCGCTCGCCGGCCGGGACTACCTCCTCTCCCACTTCCAGGATGCACCCGGCTGCCCGCTGCCCCAAGGGGGCCGATGCATCCCGGTGGATCCCACCTTCGGCGTGGCCGGACGCCCCCAGTCCGCCTCCAACCAGACGGCCATCCTCACCGGCCAGCCCGCCCCCTCCCTCATCGGCCGGCACGTGCTCGGCTACCCGGACGCGCCTCTGCGCGAGCTCCTCTCCCGCCACTCCATCATCAAGCGGCTGGTGACCGCGGGCCGCAGCGCCACCTTCACCAACAGCTACCCGCTGGCCTACCTGGACGCGCTGAAGCTGCCTCGACACCCCTCCACCGCCGCCCCCGAGTTCACCCTCTCCCCCGCCTCCCACCGACGCCTGCGAGCCTCGGCCTCCACCCTGGCCTTCGCCGCCGGGAGCGTGCCGCTGCGCACGCTGGAGGACGCTCGATCCGGCCGGGGCATCACCCCGGACATCACGGGGGAGCATGCCCGAGCCCTGGGCCTGGAAGCCCCCCTGCGCACCCCGGCCGAGGCCGCCGAGGTCTTCTGGCGGGTGGCCGGCGAGGTGGACTTCACCTTCTTCGAGCACTACCTGGCGGACGAGGCCGGACACGCCCAGGACTTCGCCGCCGCCCGCAAGGCCCTGGACACCTTCGACGCCTTCGCCCGAGCCCTCGTGGAGGCCCGGCCGTCGGAGGCCCGGGTGCTCGTCTGCAGCGATCACGGCAACGTGGAGGACCTGAGCACCCGCTCCCACACGCGCAACCTCGTCCCCGTGCTCTACTTCGGGCCGCCGGCTCCGGAGCTGGAGACCCTGACCACCGTGGCGGACGTGGGCCGCACGGTGCTTCGCTGGTTGAACGCGGAATGAGGAACCCGATGCGCGACGGCAACAGGCATGGAGGAGCATGGGGAGCGGGAGTGCTGCTGCTGGCGCTGCTGACCGGCTGCGCCGCGCCCCGCATGGCGAGGAGCCTGGCGACCTCGATGGAGACCCCCACCGGGCAGTTCCGCCTCGAGTACTCCGAATCGGACGTGGCGGATGCCGCCCGCATCGAGCGGGCCCTGGAGTACGCCCTGCCCCGGATGGAGCGCTGGGGCGTCCTGCGCGAGCCCGTCACCGTCCTGCTCCTCCCCGACCATGAGGCCCTGGAGGAAGCCGTTGGCCAGCGTGGCCTGGACTGGCTGCACGCCTGGGGCCGCTATGACGAGGTGTTCGTCCAGGCCCCCCGCACCTGGAGCCTCGCCGGCGCCGTCCAGACTCAAATCAACGAACTCATCCTCCACGAGCTCACCCACAGTCTGATGTACCAGCTCTCGGCGGACCGGCTCGGCTGGTCGCGCAAGCAGATTCCCCTGTGGTTCCGCGAGGGCATGGCCTCGTATACCGCCGGGCAGGCGTACCGCTGGGTGACGCTGGAGGAGCTCGCCCGCCACCTGGAGCGCACGCCGGAGAGCGATCCGGTGCGCAACCCCGGGCAGCTCTACCGGGAAGACTCCAACCTGGTGTACGGGGCGGCCCACCACGCCTTCACCTTCCTCGTGCGGCGCTATGGCGAGGAACGGGTGCGCGCCATCCTCCGCGAGATGCGCGACGGGGATACCTTCCCCGAGGCCTTCGAGAGCGCGGTGGGGCTGAAGCCGGACGCTTTCGTGCGCGACTTCACCCGCTACGTGCGATGGCGAGGCTTCCGCGGCGGGCGGGTGGTACGCAAGCCTCGGTGAGCCAGGGAGGAAACGAACGCCGCCCGAAGGCCGCGCGAGCAGCATGCCTCCGGCCGCGAACACATATGATGGAGAAGGAGTGAAACCCGGAGGAAACGACGACGTGCTGCCCTACTTCCCCTTCGAGCGTGACACCTACGCGATGGAGCTGGGAGTGCGCGCGATGCGGGCCGACGAGCCGCTCATCGAGATCGACGAAGCCCACTACCGCGATGAGCTCGCTCGCAAGGAAGCCCTGCTCGCCGAGAGGCACCACGCCCGCTTCCAGGCCGAGCCCGGGAGCGAAGCGCTCCAATGGGAGACGCTGACGCTGCTGCTGCGGGGGATGGCGCGTCAGCACCCCCAGCACTTCGCCCTCGAGACGCAGGGGGCGCGCTGGCGCTGGCACAACCACCTGCTGGGTACGGAGACGACCTTCACCCCGGATGAGGTGGACAGCCTCCCCTACGCGCCGCTCGACTGGCTCGGCCGGCAGGTCCAGGAGGATCTGCTGCTGATGGACGGGGTGCGCGAGGGAGCCCCCCTGGTGGCCGGGCAGCTCTGCTTCCCCGCCGGCTGGTGCCTCGACCAGAAGATGGGGCGCCCGCTGCTGGCGGTCCACGCCCCGGTGCCGCACTTCGCCGAGGAGCTCGGTCGCTCCACCCTCCTCCTCATGAAGGGACTCAAGCCCGGCCGGCCCGTCACCCGCGTCAACTGGGCCCTCACCGTCACCGACAGGTTGGATCTGGAACCCTCGAGCCGCGCTGAGTGGCAACACCTCTTCGAGGGCATCACCGAGCGGAATGCGGGCGAGCGGTGCTTCCTCCGGCTGGAGCGGCAGACCCTCACCCGCCTGCCACGGACCCAGGCCATCCTCTTCACCATCCACACCTACCGTGCGCCGCTGGCCACCGAGGTGAGGGAGGCCTCGCGCCGCCACCGGCTCGCCTCCGTGCTGCGTACCGTCCCCGCGGACACGCTCGCCTACAAGCGGATCTCCCCCTTCCGCGCGCCGCTGCTGGCCTGGCTGGAGCGCAGCACCTCCAACAGCTCGGACGAGGGGAACGCCGTCACGCGGTAGCGCTCCGGGTAGAGCTTCTCCTCGGGGACGAGCAGGTGCCCGACGTGCCGCTGGAGCACGTCCCAGGGCACCTCCAGCGGCTCCTTCTCGGAAGCGTCTCCCAGCAGCACCACGTCCGCGCGGGGCAGCAGGGCCGGAGTCCTCCTCGGCCAGGTGCAGCGGCTGAACATGTGATCCTCGACGCGGACGACCTCCAAGTCCTCCACGGACACCCGCTCCCCCGTCCGCTGGTGCAACTCGATGAGGAGTTCCTTCTGCAGCGCGTGGAGCCGCGCCCGCTCCTGGAGCGCGAGCCAGCGGTAGCGCTCGTGCGCGGGGTGCCCCTCCGCGGGACGGAAGGGACGCCAGGAGCCATCCTCCAGCA
>QKJM01000081.1 GCA_003249315.1 Archangium sp. | reverse complement strand
CAGCGAGAAGCCCCGCCCCACCTCGCCCGCCTTCGTCCCCTCCAGCGCCGCGTTGAGCGCCAGCAGATCCGAGCGCTCCGCCACCTGGTTGATCACCTGGGCGATCTTCGACACCTGCAGCAGATCCTGGTTCAGCCCGACGATGGCGTCCGCCACTCCCTTGGACTCCATGCGGATGTCGTTGATGCCGGCCACCACCTGGGCCACCACCGCCATCGCCTCGGCCACCGCCTCGTGGGTGCGTCGCGCGCTGGACTCCACCACCTCGGTGGAGCTGGAGATCTGCTCCGCGGTGCGGCTCAGCTCCTCGAAGGTGGCGGCGATCTGCTGCGCGTATGCCGCCTGCTGGCTGATGACGTGCTCCTGATCCGCCGAGGCCCCCGTCAGCCCGCGCGAGGCGCTGGAGAGCTGCGCGGTGCGCGCCACCAGATCCGTCACCGTGCTCCGCAGCGTGCCCAGCATCTCATTGAAGGAGCGGGCGAGCTGCCGCACCTCGCCCGCCGCGGCCACGTCCACCTCGCTCAACGACACGTCTCCGCGCGACACCTCGAGCGCCGCCCCGGACATGCGCGACACCGGCTCGGCGATGGCGCGGCCGATGAAGAAGGCGATGAACAGGCCCATCAGGATCGCCCCCAGATGCACCAGCAGCGTCGGCCAGCGCAGGGCATCCACCTCGGAGCGCAGCACCGCCACGTCCAGACCCACCGCGTAGGTATGACCTCCGGGAAGCCCGCACACCGCTACCGGAGCCCCGGCCAGACGCCGCACCGAGCAGCCCTCGTCCGTCGCCCGCCTCAGACCCTTGGGCACCCGGCCCCTCACGGAGACCACCTTCCCCTCCGGACCCAGGACCGTCTGGAAGGCCACCGCACCGGCCTGCTCCACCCGATCGAAGAGACGGGAGAGCCGAGACGCCAGCGGAGACCCCTCCTTCGGCCCCACCGGCTGCGCGTTGGTCACGCCCTCGGTGGCCGGAGGCTCCTGCCGCTCCGAGAGCACGTCGGCGATCGCATCCAGGGCGAGCAGCCCCACCGTCAGCGCCCGCGCCTCTAGCCGCTTCAGCCCCAGCGACCGCTGTTGCTGCGGAAAGTACACCCCACTGAACAGGGCGACGGCGAGGCTCGGTACCAGCACCGCGAACGCTACCTGCCAGCGCAAACTCAGCCGACCCCACATGAGCAGGCCTTCTCCTTCTCCTGATCGGACAGGGCGACCCTAGGCGCCCGGTGCCGAGAGCGTCAAACCCTCCCGGCGAATTCCCCCTGTGAGGGGCCCCTTGTCCGCCCCCTCTTCGACCCGGCCCTCCGTGGCCTCCTCCGAGGGCGGACTTCGGGGTTTCCCATTGACACCATGCCTCGTGTGTCCCTAGGTTCCGCCGCCGAATGGATCCCTCGCTCAACCCCCTCGCCTCGTACCTCCCCCTGGCGGTGGCATTGCTCCTGGCGGGCGCCCTTGCGCTCATCATCCCGAGCCTCGCCGCCGTGCTGGGCCCCAAGCGGCCGAGCGCCATCAAGTCGACTTCCTTCGAGGCCGGCTCGGAGAGTTCCGGCCCGGCCCGGCAGCGGTTCGCGGTGAAGTTCTACGTGGTGGCCCTCCTCTTCATCGTCTTCGACGTGGAGGCCGTCTTCCTCTACCCCTGGGCGGTGAACTTCCAGTCGCTCGGTTGGTTCGGCTACGTGGAGATGCTCGTTTTCGCGGCGACCCTCGTGGTGGGCCTTATCTACATCTGGAAGAAGGGCGCTCTCGAGTGGGAGAGCTGAACTGAACCATGGCTGACTCCGATATCGCTCCTGTCCTCACCACTCGCCGCGACGAGGCCATGGGCTTCTTCTCGCGGATGGTGTCCAAGGGCCTGGGTTGGGCGCGCAAGTACTCGCTTTTCACCTACCCCTACGCCACCGCCTGTTGCGGCATGGAGTACATGTCCGTGGCGGCCGGCCGTCATGACATCGCCCGCTTCGGCGCCGAGTTCCCCCGGTTCTCGCCCCGTCAGGCGGACCTGCTCATGGTGGTGGGCACCATCAACCTCAAGCAGGCCCCCATCCTCAAGCGCGTCTACGAGCAGATGTGCGAGCCCAAGTGGGTCATCGCCTTCGGCGTGTGCGCCTCCTCGGGTGGCTTCTACGACAACTACGCGGTGCTGCAGGGCATCGATCGCATCATCCCGGTGGACGTCTACATCCCCGGCTGCCCGCCGCGCCCCGAGCAGGTGCTCGACGGCCTGAAGATGCTGCAGGACAAGATCGGCGCCCAGGTGCATCGCGTCGGCGAGAACAGCCCGGTGCCCAGCGACTTCATGCTGCCCGGCTCCCGGTAGAACCCGGCCTCGCGCCGCGGTGACAGGGCCCCGCGTGCCTCCTTCAGAGGCGCCGGGGCCTTCGCCTTTTCCGAGCCCCTACCAGCGGTGGTACGCGGGGTGCCCCGGCTTCACCGCCACGAAGGTGCCGCGACAGGTGGCGCACACCTTGCCCCCCGCGGTGAGCGTCCCCTCCACCACCACCTTGTCACCCTCGGTGAACACCGCCTTCGCCTCCAGGTGAAGCGGACCGATGGGCGTGGGCCGCTTGAGCTGGATGGTGTACTCGGAGGTGACGGTACATGGAGGGCTGTCCAGGCCACGCACCTTCATCAGGTGGTACGCCGCCGTCCAGTTGCAGTGGCAGTCCAGCAAGGTGCCGATGATTCCGCCGCTCACCACGTTGGGGAAGGCCTGGTGGTGCTCGGCGGCCTCCCAGTCGGCGACGATGAGCTCACCCTCCTCCCGGCTGCGGATGCGAAGGCCCTGCGGGTTGGCGGGACCACAGCCGAAGCAGGCGAGAGAGGGGGCGAAACGCTCCTGGAGACTCGGACTCGAGGCAGAGGGAGTGGACATGGCGGAGATGGGTGAGGGATTACGTTGACGCCCCCCGGGCCGCATCCTTATAACGCCGCGAATTCTTTTGCCAGTTGGGGACCCCTTGAGCACTTTCGCACTGGACAGGGTCACCGCCCAGTTTCCCGAGGCGGTGGCCGAGCGCTACCTCGACCGGACCGGCGGTGCCTGGGCCGTCCTCCACGCAGAGCACCTGCCGAAGGTCGCCGCGTTCCTGAAGAACGAGCTGGACTTCAAGCTCTTCGTGTCCGTCGACGCGGTGGATCGGCTGCACCTCGCGGAGAGCGACCCTCGTTTCGAGGTCGTCTACTTCCTCTACTCGGTGTCGCGTCATGAGCACGTGCGGCTGAAGGTGCGCGTGAGCGAGACCCGGCCCGAGGTGCCCTCGCTGGTGCCCCTCTTCAAGGGGGCCAACTGGTGGGAGCGCTTCGTGTGGGACTTCTACGGCATCCGCTTCACGGACCATCCGGACCTGCGGCGCGTGCTGCTGTACGAGGAGTTCCAGGGCCACCCGCTGCGCAAGGACTACGCCCTGCGCGACCGGCAGCCGCTCATCCCCGAGCGCCCCATCAAGGACATCTTCCGCGGCCCCGGCACCAGCGGCGTGGCCTGACCCGAGGACATCATGGCGGAAACCCACAACCCCCAGGCTCCCAATCCGGACATCGACGCCTACGCTCATGAGGAGGAGCTCGAAGCGCACCTCCAGACGAAGCGGATGGTCATCAACATGGGCCCCTCGCACCCGGCCATGCACGGCACGGTGCGCATGAAGGTGGAGCTCGAGGGAGAGACGATCGCCAAGGCGGACTGCGAGATCGGCTTCCTCCACCGCGGCTTCCAGAAGAGCTGCGAGAACGTCACCTGGGCGCAGTGCCTGCCCTACACGGACCGGTTGAACTACGTGTCCGCGATCATGAACAACTTCGGGTTCCTCAACGCCGTCGAGAAGCTCATCGGCCTGGAGATCCCCGAGCGGGCCCAGTACATCCGCGTCATCGGCTCCGAGCTCCACCGCATGCAGGATCACCTGACCTGCGTGGGCGCCACCGGCCTGGAGTTGGGCGGCTTCGCCCCCTTCCTCTTCGCGATCGAAGGGCGCGAGCTGATCATGGATCGCGTGGCCGAGCTGACGGGCGCGCGCCTGACCACCAACTTCGGGCGCGTGGGAGGGCTCAACCGAGACCTGCCCGAGGGCTGGGTGGAGCGCACCCTGAAGACCCTGGACAAGATCCAGGAGCTGGTCGTGGAGGTGGACGGGTTGCTCACGCGCAACCGCATCTTCGTGGACCGCATGAAGGACACGGGCGTCATCTCCGCGGAGGATGCCACCGACTTCGGCTTCACCGGCCCCTGCCTGCGCGCCACTGGCGTGGACTACGACATCCGCAAGGCGCGTCCCTACTGGGTGTACGACCGGCTGGACTTCGACGTCCCCCTCGGGGAGAAGGGCGACAACTTCGACCGCTACCTGGTGCGGATCGAAGAGCTGAAGCAGTGCGACCGCATCATCCGCCAGGCGCTGGCGCAGATTCCGGACGGTCCGATCATCGTGGATGACTGGCGCATCGCGCTCCCGCCCAAGCCGGAGGTGTACGGCACCATCGAGGGCGTCATCTCGCACTTCAAGCT
>QKJM01000992.1 GCA_003249315.1 Archangium sp. | reverse complement strand
AGCATCGCTCCCCCCAGCCCCATCACCACCACCCCCATCCGACCCTGCCTCGCGTACCTCACCGCCAGCGCCACCAGCAGGCTCGACGTGACGAGCAGCAGCGTCTGCACCATGGCCGCCTCCGCCGCCAGGTGGTGGCTGCCTTCTCGGAATACCTCCGGGTAGCAGTGCCGGTAGTAGGCATAACCCGTGAAGAGTCCGGCGAAGAGCAGCACCTCGCTCGCCAGGAATATCCACATGCCGAGCTGCGCCGCCTTGACTTGATTCTCGCGGCTGCCGAAGTGCTCCTCCCACGGAGTCTCACGCGACATGGGGCTCCCCTCCCTCGCTGTAGTCATGCGGGGAGTCGCTGAACTGCGGCGGTGAGGTGAAGTTTTGCGGCGCCGGCGGCGAGCCCGCATACCACTCGTAGCCTCGCGAGCCCCAAGGGTTGACGCCAGACTCCCTCCCGTAGCGCAGCGACAGCAGCAGGTACACGAGGATTCCCACGAACGCGAAGCCCAGCAGCGACGCTCCCGCCGTGGACGCCACGTGCAGGTACTGCATCTCCGGCGGATATGAATAGTACCGCCTCGGCATCCCCATGTTCCCCAGCAGGAACTGCGGCAGGAAGGTGACGATGAACCCGAACACCACCACCACCGCGCACACCATCGCCGTTCGCTCCGGGTACAGCTTCCCGAACATCTTCGGCCACCAGTAGTGCAGCCCCCCCAGGAAGGCCATCAGCACCGAGCCCACCATGATGTAGTGGAAGTGCGCCACGATGAAGTACGTGTCGTGCCAGTGTACGTCCAGCGACGTGGTCGCCACCGCCACTCCCGTCATCCCCCCGAACATCAGCAGGAAGATGAAGCCCAGCAGGTAGATGAGCGGCGCCGTCACCGCGATGGAGCCCTTGTAGAGCGTGGCCACCCACGTGAATATCTTTATCGCCGTGAAGATGGCCACGAACATGGACAGCACGCCGAATATCCCCGCGCCGAAGGTGGACTGGCCCGAGGTGAACATGTGGTGGCCCCAGGTGAAGAAGCCCACGAACGCAATCCCGAACGTGGAGATGGCCACCATCCAGTAGGCGAAGATGTTCTTCCGCGCGAAGGCACACACCGTCTCGGTGATGACGCCCATGCCGGGCAGCACCATGATGTAGACGGCGGGGTGCGAGTAGAACCAGAAGAGGTGCTGGTAGAGGATGGGGTCCCCCCCGCGCGTGGGGTCGAAGAGGCCCACGTTGAAGACGCGCTCCACCGCCACCAGCAGCAACACCATGCCCAGCACCGGCGTGGCGATCACCTGGATGATGGAGGTCCCGTAGAGGGTCCACACGAAGAGGGGGATGCGCCCCCAGTGCAGGCCCGGCGCGCGCAGGGTATGCACCGTGGTGATGAAGTTGAGCCCGGTGATGATGGTGGAGAAGCCGATGATGAACACCCCCGCCAGGATGGGCGTGACGGCCGTGGGCGAGATGGTGCTGTACGGCGTGTAGAACGTCCACCCCGTGTCCGCCCCGCTCCACACCATGCCCGCCACCGTCAGCAGCGCTCCGCAGAAGTAGAGGTAGAGGCTCGCCAGGTTGAGCCGCGGGAAGGCCACGTCCTTCGCCCCCACCATGATGGGCAGCACGAAGTTGCCGAAGGCCGCTGGAATCGCCGGAATCATGAACAGCCAGACCATGATCACCCCGTGCAGGGTGAACAGCCGGTTGTAGGTGTAGGCCGTCATGAGCCCAGGCCCCGGCGTGAGCAGCTCCAGCCTCATCAGCAACGCGAAGAGCCCTCCCAGGAAGAGGAAGAACGACACCAGCACCAGGAACATCACCCCGATGCGCTTGTGGTCGCGCGTGAGCAACCACGACTTCAGCGTCGTCTCGTGGTTGAGATAGGTGAGCGTCGGCTGCCTCTCAGCGATCGCCGGGGGTTGGTCCATAGACAGGCCCCTCCGTCTTCCTGGGTTCCAGCCGCCCGCTGCGCAGCGACTTGATGTACTCCAGCAACGCCGCCACCTCGGCCGCCTCGAGCTGCCCCAGGTACGAGGGCATCACCGCCTGGAAGCCGGCCACCACCTTCCTGCTGGGGTGCATCATCGACTCGGTGAGGTAGGCCTCATCGGCCACCACTTCCTCTCCAGATTCCAGCTTCTCGCGCCGCTGGTACAAGTCCAGCCACGTCGGACCGATGTGCGCCGTACCGTCCACCGTGTGGCACTTCAGGCAGCCCTTCCGCACCGCTACCTTCCTCCCCTGCTCCACAAGCCCTCCGCGAGAGGCGTACATGATTTCCCCCTGCGGCTGCCGCGAGTCCGTCTCCAGCTCCAGCAGCGCCGGCTTCAGCTCCTGCTCGCCCTCCGAGGGCCACGCGTCCCTCCGCTCCACCAGCCCCTGCTTCTGCTGTTGCATCCACTCCTCGAAGTCCTCCGGCTTCAACGCCACCACCTCGCCCCACATCTCCGAGTGGTTCAGCCCGCAGTACTCCGCGCACATCACCCGGTAGCGTCCCGGCTTGCGCACCTGGAACCACGTCTGGGTATACAACCCGGGCACCGCGTCCTGCTTCAGCCGGAAGGCCGGCACGAAGAAGGAGTGGATGACGTCTCGGCTGGTGAGCAGCAGTCGCACCGGCCGACCCGTGGGCACCCGCAGCACCCCCACCGAGCTGGGCCCCTCCGGGTAGGTGAACTTCCACATCCACTGCTTGCCCATGACATACACGTCCATGGCCTCGGGCGGCGGCGTGTTCATCCGGATGAAGTCGTGGTAGCCCAGGAAGAAGAACGTCACGAACACCGTGAGCGGCAGGCCGAGGAACAGCACCTCCCAGGCCAGCGTGGTGGTGACTCGCGGTGGACGGTAGGACTCCGAACGCCTCCGGTAGCGGATGAGGAAGACGAGCGCGACGGTGAAGATGAGGGTGGCCATCGCCATCGTCGTACCGATGACGATGTAGTGGAGCTGGTCCACCTCCGGGGCCATGGTGGACGCCTGCTCCGGCAGCATGAGGATGTCATGCAGGAAGCTCGTCTCGTCCGTGTCGCGCGGGCCGTTCATCGAGGTGCCTCCTCCTCGCGCGGTGCGCCCTGGCGCTCCACCACCCGCTCCATGGCGCGCTCGATGGGGATGTGGACCAGCCCCCGCTCCCGGTCCGCCCAGCCATAGGCATTCAGCCGCTCGCGCTTCTTCTCCAGGAGCTGGTAGGCGCGGGTGTCGCGTTCGAAGGGCGTCTGGTTGACGATGTTGATGTCCGGCTGGCCGAGCACCTCGGGCACGCTGGCGCCGTACGGGTTGAGGTGGTGCTCGCGGTACTGGAGCACCGCCCACGTCGCCACCACCGCGAAGGCGAAGACGACGAGCGTACCGAAGCCGACGGCCACCACCATCGGTGTGCGGATGCCCACGGCCTCGCGCTCGGGGGTACGCCACTCGACTCCAGACTCGCCCTCACGCTTCATTTGTCATACCTCAGCGACTCGTAGAGGTACGGGTCCCCCACCGGGAGGGTGGCGTGGCCTCTCAGCCTCCACAGGACGAAGGCCACCACCGAGCCTCCCACGCCCACGAACGCCGCCACGTCCGCCCAGTGGAGCGCGGGCCCCTCCGGGTCCACCACCGGCAGCACCAGCCAGTACACGTCCAGCGCGTGCGCGACGAGCAGCCACCCCGCCACCACGCCCAGCAGCGCGCGGCGCTGCTTTAGCGGTCGCGACAGCAGCACGAAGATGGGCAGCACGAAGCGGCCCACCACCACCGCCAGGGCCACATGCTCCCACTCCCCCGTGGTGCGCTTGATGTACCAACCCACCTCGGCCGGCAGGTTGGCGATCCAGATGAGGAAATACTGGCAATAGGCGATGTAGGCCCAGAAGACGGTGAAGGCGAGGAGGAACTTCCCCAGGCTCGCCATGTGCGAGGGATTGGTCAGCGTGCCGTAGAGCATCGGCCCCCGGGCGAGGAGCGTGACCAGCGTGAGCGCCGCCAGCACACCCACGAAAGCGCCCGCGAAGTAGTACAGCCCGAAGATGGTGGAGACGAAGAGGGGCTCCAGCGACAGCACCCAGTCCAGCGCGGCGAAGGACAGCGCCAACGCCACCGCCGGCAGCGAGCCCGCTCCCAGCCGTCGCTGCCACCTCGTCAGCCTCAGCTCGCCGCTCTCGTCCTGCCGGCGCGACCAGCGCAGCAGCAGCTCGCTCACCGCTATCCACAGCGCGAAATAGAGGGCGGCCCTCACTCCCCAGAAGGGGAGGTTGAGGTAGGGCCGTTTGTGGCGCAGCAGCTCCAGCTCGTGCTCGGACACCGGCGGCGTCTCGTTCGTCCAGAGGAAGAGCTCGCGCGCCCCGATGAGGATGGGGAGGAAGAGGAGCGCCAGCAGCGGTAATGCACCCGCCATCGTCTCCAGCATGCGGCGCAGCACCACCGGCCAGCGCGCCCTCGATGCGTGCCACACCCCCAGCAGGATGAGCGCCGCCACCCCCAGCCCCGCCCAGTACGCGTAGGCGAAGAGCCAGGAGAACAGCGCCC
>QKJM01000258.1 GCA_003249315.1 Archangium sp. | reverse complement strand
TCATCCGGTACAGCCCCCCTCCGGAGGAGCCCACCCACAGCGCGCCCTCCCGATCCTCCAGCACCACGTTGAGCAGATCGCTCGCGAAGCCCTCGGGCTCGCCGAAGGGAATGACGGGGCCGTCGCTCAGCCGGTGCAATCCCCCCGTCAGCGTGCCCACCCACAGGTTGCCCTCCTCCCCCTCCAGCAGCGACAGCACCCGCTCGTTGGAGAAGCCCTCCCGGGCTCCCAGCGCCGCGAAGGAACCACCCGCGTAGCGCACCAGCCCCGCCTCCGTGCCCACCCACAGGTTGCCGTGGCGATCCTCCAGAAGGGAGCTCACCCGCTCGTCCGGCAGCCCGTCGCTTCGGGTGAAGAGCCGGACCCCTCCCTCGGACAGGGACACCAGGCCCGCCTCCAGCCCCACCCACACCATCCCATCGGGGCCCTGGTGCAGCGCCTTCACCGCCCGCCGAGAGACCGACTCCGGCAGGGCCACCGGCGTCACCCGCCCCTCGGACAGGCGCGCCAGCCCCACCCCCGTGCCCACCCACAGCGCGCCCCCCGCATCCACCCACAGCGCGCGCACATCATCGCTCGGCAACCCCTCCTCGGTGCCGTAGCGCCGCGTCCGTCCCTCCCGGAGGAGGAAGAGGCCCCGGTCCGTCCCCACCCACAGCGCCTCCTCACCCGCCGGGGCGAGCGCGTACACCATCGCCTCGCTCAGCCCCGTCTCCACGGGCACCCGCTGGAAGCGCCCCTCCCGGTAGGAGAGCAACCCCCGGGCGGTGCCCACCCACAGCACCCCGGCCCCATCCTCGGCCAGCGCCCGAATCTGCACGTCCCGGAACTCGGGGCTGTCGCTCCGATCGAAGACGGTGAAGTGCGTGCCGTCGAAGCGCACCAGCCCCTCCCACGTCCCCACCCACAGGTAGCCGTCGCGCGTCTGCGCCAGGGAGAAGACGGTGTTCTGCGGCAGCCCGTCCTCGTCCTTCCACGCCTCGTGGCTGTACTGGGAAATGAGACGCGACGCGTCCAGCGCCAGCGCGGGCCCCCCGAGGCCCACGAGCAATGATACCGCCCCTGCCAGCAGGCAGCGCATCCCGTCTCGTCCCATTGCCCCCGCTTCTGCCATGACCGGCCATGTCCCGCAAACCGCCCGCCCCCCTAAAAGTCCCATTTGTCTCGAATCCGGAGGAGCCGCCAAACCCCCCGGCGAGGCCCACGAGGAGGCCCATGAGGGGGCCCGAGGTGCTAGGGTGAGCCTCCTCGCCAGACAGCCCCGATGACTTCCACCAGCGGCCGGGCCCTGCCAGCCCTTCCTCCCGAGCGTCTCCCACCTGCACCTCCACCTCCGTCCTCGGGGGAGCCACGCCGCCGGCACCGGCACCGGAAGGACTGGCAGCGCGGGGGGAGCATGGTGGCGGTGGGGGGGTTGTTGCTCTTCGAGTTCGTCGTGCGCCGCTCCGCCCTCGCGTGGGTGGAGCCGGTGGCGGTGCTGCTGGCCGCGGCGGTGATCGCCACCTTCGTCGGGGAGATGCTGCGCGACGCCTGGGCCTTCCGCCTGCGGCTGTGGCGCCACCGCTGGCCGGACCTCCTCTTCGCGGTACCGGCGACGCTCTCCCTGGGCGCGGGCAGCCCGCGCGGGGCGGCCACCCTCCTGGCCCTGCGGCTGCTGGCGCGCGAGCTGATCGACCTGGTGGCCTGGAGGCCTGCGCGGCCCGTGCTGCACGCGCTGCTGCGACGCCCGGTGACGCTGCTGTGCCTCTCCTTCCTGCTCATCATCTCGGTGGGCACGCTGGCGCTGATGTTCCCCGCGGCCACGAGGGACGGGCAGGGCGCGCCCTTCCTGGTGGCCCTCTTCACCGCCACCAGCGCCTCGTGCGTGACGGGCCTGGCGGTGGTGGACACGGGCAGCTACTTCAGCCCCTTCGGCCACTGGATGCTGCTGGGCCTCATCCAGGTGGGAGGGCTGGGGCTGATGTCGATCACCACCACGCTGGCGCTGGCCTTCCGCACCGAGCTGTCGGCGAAGACGCGAGGGGCCATGCGGGAGCTGCTGGAGGAGGAGACCGTCCAGGGCTTCCAGGGGATGCTGTACTCCATGTCGCTGATTACGGTGACGCTGGAGGTGCTGGGGGCGGTGGCGCTCTACCCGTCGCTGGCGCTGGGCCCGGACGGCAGGCCACAGCCGGCCATGGAGCGGGCCTTCTCTGCCCTCTTCCACGCGGTGAGCGCCTTCTGCAACGCGGGCTTCAGCCTGTACCCGGACAGCATGGTGCGCTTCGCGAGCAGCCCCGCCGTCAACCTGCCGCTGCTGGCCCTCATCACCCTCGGCGGGCTGGGCTTCCCCGTCGTCACCTCGCTGCTGGACTGGAGGCTGTGGCGGACGCGAGGGCTGCGAGGTGCCTGGCGCTTCCTCCCGGTACACACCCGGGTGGTGCTCGTCACCAGCGCGATGCTGCTGGGCGGCGGCGCAGTGGCCTGGCTGGTGCTGGAGTGGAACCACTCGCTCGCCGGGCTCTCCTTCGGGGAGCGGCTGTGGGCCAGCCTCTTCCAGAGCGCCTCGCTGCGCACCGCCGGCTTCAACTCGGTGGACTTCTCGCTCCTGGGCACACCCATGCTGCTCCTGAGCCTGGTGCTGATGTTCATCGGCGGCTCGCCGGGCGGCACCGCGGGCGGGGTGAAGACGACGACGGTGGCCGTGCTGACGCTCACCTTCCGGGCCCTGCTGCGCAACCGCGCCGAGGTGGAGGCCATGGGGCGCAGCGTGCCCGCGGCCACGGTGTACCGGGCCTGCGCGGTGACATTGATTTCGTTCGGCCTGCTCTTCGGGCTGGCCTTCCTCCTCTTCGCCGTCGAGCCCCACCTGCCCTTCCGCGAGCTGCTCTTCGAGGCGGTGAGCGCCTTCGGCACGGTGGGGCTGTCCACCGGAGTGACGCCCCAGCTCTCCACCGTGGGCAAGCTGGTGGTGTGCATGCAGATGTTCGTGGGGCGCCTGGGCCCCTTCACCCTCGCGCTGGCGATGGGCCTGTCCAAGGTACGCGCGAGCTACAGCTACCCCTCGACGAAGATCGTCGTGGGCTGAGGAGTGCGATGAAGACGTACGTCGTGGTGGGCCTGGGGCAGTTCGGCCAGCACGTGGCGCGCATGCTGAGCAAGGCCAGACGCGAGGTGCTCGCGGTGGACCTCTCTCTGGAGCGCGTGGAGGCGATGAAGGACGAGGTGTCCCAGGCGGTGCGCGCCGACTGCACCTCGGAGGAGGCCATGCGCGCGCTGGGCGCGGGCCAGGCCGAGGTGGCGGTGGTGGCGCTGGGCGAGGAGGACTTCGAGGCCGCCGTGCTGGGCACCGCCGTCCTCAAGAGCCTGGGGGTGAAGACGGTGGTGGCGCGCTCCTCCAGCCGACAGCGCGGGAAGATTCTGGCGCTGGCCGGCGCCGCGCGCGTCATCTACCCGGAGGCGGAGATGGGCGAGCAGCTCGCGCGCCAGTTGCTGCACTCGTGCCTGCAGGCCAGCACCGAGCTGCCCAGCGGCTACGCGCTCGCCGAGCTGCGCCTGCCCGAGCACGCCTCCGGAAAGACGCTCCAGCAGCTCCGCCTGCGGCAGACCCACGGGCTGAACGTGATTGCCATCCAGCACCGCGGCATCGTCAACGAGCCCATCCCCGAGGCCATGCTGCATGCCGAGGACGTGCTGCTGGTGGCCGGCCGGGGAGACCGCATCGCGGACCTGGCCCGACTGTGGGAGCCGGGGACCCGGGCCCGCTCCACGGGCTGAGAACGGGCTACGCCACCTCGGGGCGGGTGAAGATGCGCCGCAGCAGCGCCTCTCCCTCCGAGCGCGGTGGCGCCTCCGAGAGGAACGACGGCACCACCCTCTCCCGAGCCTGCTCGCGCTCCACCGCACGCGCGCACAGGATGTCGACGCTCGCCTTGTCCAACGCTCGCTGCTGTCCGGTCTGTCGGAACATGGTGTGCCCTCCCGTGCGAAATCGCCCCTGAAGACGCACCATCCCATCCGGGTCTGACATGCGAGGTCGGATTTCCGCCGAGGAGAATGACGACCACCCAGCAGCATCACACCAGACAGCCAGCGACTATTAAACACCTTTGCCTACAACACCCTACTCGGTAGCTAAAGGGCCTAGCAGGCAACCAGACCCATGATATCTCGCCTATCATGCAGTCGGACTAGCATGTACTTCGTACCCTCCTGGACTTCCCTGCTGTCGCTGTCAGCCCGCCATGCTAAACATACGTTCAGTCACCCCAACCTGATGGTCATCGCCATCGTGCGAGCTGGCGGAATGCCAACCCGGGCCCAGCAGCGTTATGGATCCTGGGAGAAGCCATAGGGACTTCCATGGATACCGAAAAGGTGGATCAACTCCTGAGGTTCGCGCTCGCCATCGCGGGCAGGAGGGACACCCCCAGGGAGCGTGAGGTAGGCGCCATCCACCTCATCAAACTCGTGTACCTGGCGGACTTGGCGTACGCCCAACGCCACGGAGGGCAGACCTACACCGGAGCCCCGTGGCGCT
>QKJM01000763.1 GCA_003249315.1 Archangium sp. | reverse complement strand
GAAGCGGCTGGACAAGGCGCTGGGCGAGGAGATCGGCTTCACGAAGAAGGGCCTGACGCAGGACTCGAAGGAGCTGAGCCTGTGGGCCGCGAAGGCCATGCAGACGATACTGAAGACGGACGGCGTCATCCTCAACCGCAACGGCTTCCGGCAGGGGCTGGCCGCGGGCCCGGTGACCAAGGGCAGCGTGTACTCGGTGCTGCCGTACGAGAACTCGCTCCTGGTGGTGAAGCTGAAGGGCGAGGATCTGGCGAAGCAGCTCTCCAACGAGCAGGCGGTGTTCGCGGGCTTCAAGCCGGCGGGCGAGGGCCGCTTCAAGGACGCCAAGGGCAAGCCGTTGGATCCGAAGAAGGAGTACGAGGTCGCCACGGTGGAGTACCTGTACTTCGGTGGTGACGGCTTCGAGTTCGAGAAGCTGGATCCCGAGCCGGGCGAGACGGGCATGTCGTGGCAGACGCCGGTCATCGAGTGGACGAAGAAGCAGGCGACCAGCAAGCGCAAGCCGCTGGAGAAGCTGCTGCGCTAGGGCCTGGCCCGACGGAAGCACCTCGCGGGGCCCGGGAAGAAGGTATGCTACGGGCCCCGTGAGCAACCCCACCAACGAACTCCGTCCCCTCGCGCTCGGCGAGCTGATCGACCGCTCGGCGACCTTCTGGCGCAAGCACCTCAAGCAGCTCTTCACGCTGTACTTCGGCTTCGCCATCGTCACCTACATCCTCACCAAGTCCCTGCAGCTCGCGACGCAGCGGAGCGTGGTGGCGATGCAGGGGCTGGCGTCGGGCCAGGGAGACACGGAGACGCTGCTGCTCGAGTACGGCCGGTTCTGGCTGGTGCTGGGCGGGACGATGCTGGGGACGTTCTGGCTCTACTGGATGGCGTCGCTGGTGGCGGCGCGGTACGTGGTGCCGACGCAGCTCGGAGAGCCGGTGCGTCTGTCCGAGAGCTACCAGCGAGGGCTGAAGAAGCTGGGCACCTTCACGGGCGCCTACGTGCTGTCGCTGCTGTGGGCGGTGGGAGCGAACCTGCTGATGGCGCTGCCGGGAGGTTTGCTGGCGGGAGCGGGCGCGGCGGTGCTGGCCTCCTCTGGAGGCACGGGCGGCCGGGTGGTGGGCGGCGTGCTGCTGGCGATCGGCGCGCTGCTGATAGGCGTGGGCGTGCTGGGGGGACTCCTCTGGTACCTGCTGCGCTTCTCGCTGCTGCCTCCGGTGCTGGCCATGGAGGAGCTGTCGGCGGTGAAGGCCTTCAAGCGCTCGGGAGCGCTGCTCTCGGGACGGGTGGGGCCGGGCTTCACCGGGCGGGTGAAGGTGCGGGCGATGATCCTCGTGACGGTGGTGTCGGCGATCCTCATGGCGGTGAGCCTGGTGTCCGGGCTGCCGGCGCTGATCATCCAGTTCGCCTACCGCAACCCGCTGGAGCCGCTGGCGATGGTGAACAACCCGGTGCCGCAGACGCTGCTGGTGCCGGCCGAGCTGCTTCAGGTGGTGGGACAGGCGGTGTTCACACCGCTGGGGCTCGTCTTCTACGCCATGTTCTACCTGGACATGCGCGTGCGCCGGGAAGGGTTGGATCTGGAGCGGCAACTGGAGGAGAGCTCGGATCCGGCGGTGGCCGCATGATGGGAGTGACGGGCCTGACGCTGCTCTGGCTCGCGGCGATGCCGTGCGACGGGCGCGCTCAGGACGCACGGCAACTCGACGAGGTGGCCGCCTCGCAACCGGAGGAGCTGGACGGACTCCTCGCTGCGATGGAGCCGCGCTGGGAAGGGCTGCCGCTGCGCGCGAGGGAGGATCAGAGCCCGGCCGAGCGCGTGGAGACAGCGAAGCGCCGCATGGAGGACGTCTGTGCCTGGCTCGGGGCCGACGAGAGCGCGGCCCCCCTGCCTCGGAGCGACAAGGAGAGGCTGGAGGAAATCCTCTCGCGCCCCGAGTTCGCCCAGGCGAGACAGCGCCAGGGAGACGCGCTCCAGCGGCTGGTGCGAAGAGCGCTGGCGTGGCTGGAGGAGATGCTGCAGACGCAAGGCGCGCAGAGCTTCGCGACGAGCACCCGGACGCTGGTGCTGGTGCTGGCCTTCGTGGTGGTGCTCTTCACGGTGCTTCGGCTGCGCCACTGGCGACGCGGCCCGGTCCGGCGCGGACAGGCGGGGGGAGGAACGGAGACGGAGGCCCGGGTGCTGGACTCGCCGGGGGCACACCTGGCGCGGGCGCGGGCGGCCCTCTCCGGACGGCCTCGCGAGGCGATCCGCGAGGGGCTGCTGGCCCTGCTCTCCTCGCTGGAGGTGCGGCGACTGGCGCGGCCGGATCGAGTGAAGACGAACCGCGAGCTGGTGGGCGAGCTGCCGGGACGCGGCGCCTCGGCCCGGCTGACGCAGGAGGTGGAGCGCCTGGTGCGCTGGTATGATCAGGCCTTCTACTCGCTGGAGCCGGTGCCGGAAGAGGACGCGGCGCGCTTCGTCGAGGAGGTGGAGCGACTCCACCAGGGCCTGGAGGGAGCGGCGGCATGAAGGGGCTGAGGACGGCGGCCGTCTACGGGCTCCTGGTCACCCTGGCGGTGGCGGTGGGGCTGGCGGTGGATCAGTCGCCCCAACACTCAACGGTGCCCTCGGTGGAGAACGCCGGGCCGCTGGGGGTGAAGGCCCTCTACCTGTACCTCCAGGAGTCCGGGGCCTCGGTGAGGGCGCTGCGGGAGGCCTTCTCGGAGCCACCGGAGGACGTGCGCACGGTGGTGGTGGCGGCGCCCTCGGGGAGGAAGGTGACGGAGCAGGAGGCCGAGGCGCTGGAGACGTGGGTCCGCCGAGGCGGAACGCTGGTGTACCTGGCGTCGAGGGACGCGAAGGCCGCGCAGCCGGAGCTGGACACCTGGCTGGGCCTCTCCAGAGGCCCCCTCCTCCACCCGAGCGCCGAGGGACTTCCGCCGGAGGAGAAAGACTTCTCGGGGACGACGGCCCGCGTCTGGGTACCGGTGGGAGTGGCGCGCGGCCTGGAACGGCTCCGGGTGGCGTTGGATCGAGGAGTCGCCGTGGGGAGGCCGGAGGCGGTGCCGCTGGCGGGGGCGGACGGCTCGGCGGTGCTCTGGCGGGTGCCGATGGAGGCCGGCGAGGTGTACGTGCTGGCGGGGGCGGATCTCGCGGAGAACCGGCGGCTGGAGCTGCTGGACAACCTGCGCTTCTGGGACGCGCTGGCGGCGCGAGGGCCGCTGGCCTTCGACGAGTACCACCATGGAGCGGGTCCGCGGCAGGAGCCGCCCTCGGCCCGGGGCCTGTGGATGTTCGCGGCGCAGTGCCTGGTGGTGGGGCTGCTCTACGTGGTGTCGCGGGGAACGCGCTTCGGGCCTCCCCGACCGCTGCTGGTGGAGAAGCACCGCTCGGCGCTGGAGTACGTGCATTCCCTCGGCTGGCTGGCCCGTCGCTCCAAGGTGGAGCGTGAGCTGGTGCCGGAGCTGGCCCGCCGGCTGCGACGGCTGATGCACGAGCGGCTGGGCATCCCCCTCTCGCTGCCAGAGGACGAAGCCGCTCGCGCCCTGGAGCAGACGTGCGGCCTGCCCGCGGCGGACTATCTGGAGGCCCGGGAGGATCTGGTTCGGACGATGGAGCTGCCGAGCATCTCCCCCAGGGACTACGCGCGGCTGGCCCGTCGCTACGCGAGGCTCGAGAACCTCCTCACGGGCCGCCGCGACTGAACGACGAGGAGCCTCGCTACAGACTTCTCCCCGCCTGGAGCATGGCTCTCCCGACGAAGGAGCGGATCTCCTCCACCCGGGCCTCCCAACTCTCGTGACGAATGCGCTCGGCGCGCTCGCGCCTGGGGCCGGGGCTCTCGGCGAGGCACGCGTCCACCTGGCGGACGAAGTCGCTCCTGTCCCGCGCCATCCTGCACAGGCCCACCTTGCGCACCTCGGGGAGCTCCGTGGCCACCACGGGCAGGCCCGCGGCCAGGTACTCGCGCAGCTTCAGCGGGTTGGCGTTGAGCGTGAGCTCGTTGACCTTGAAGGGAACGAGGGCCACATCGAAGGCGCGGCAGTAGCCGGGGAGCCGTGCGTAGGGCTTGCGTCCGAGCACGTGGATGTTGGGCTCGGCCCTCAACAGGGACACTTCCACGTTCGGCGCCACCTTGCCGAGGACTACCACCGAGCCCTCGGGGTGCGCTCGCGCCACGGCGACGAGCGTCTCCTGATCCACCCAGTCCGCCACCAGCCCGAAGAAGCCAAGGATGGGCCGCGGCAGGCTGGCGAGCTCGTCGGGAATGGGGGTGTTCGGCTCGCACGCCCTGACGAAGTGCTGGAAGTCCACGCCGTGGCGCACCAGCACGGTGTTCGGGTTGATGCGGGCCTTGCTCCGGTGCAGCCGCGAGGCGGAGGTGATGACCAGGTCCGCCCGCCGCAGGAGCTGCTCCTCCAGATCGGCGATGTGCCGCCCATTGGTGTCGCTGAAGGCGGAGAACTCGTCCACGCAGTGGTAGACGACGAACTCCTCGCCCAGCCGCCCCGAGACGGTGGCCGACGCTGGCAGGAAGGACCAGGAGATGGGCCGCTGGAAGTGGAGCTGCCGCATGGCCCGCAGCACCTGGGCGCGCAGCAGGCCCCGGTTGGCCACCCTCACCGCCTCCGAGCCGTAGAAGGGAATGGCCAGCGGCCCCATCACGAAGAGGTTGGGCTCCACCTCTCGGATGCCCTCGGTGAAGGAGACCAGCTTCCTCCAGATGCGCCGCGCGTCGTGTACGTTGGCCCTCGGCGCGCGGTTGCCGATGCTGTTCACCCACAGCACGCGGTTGTCCCGCGAGAGGATCCGCATGATGTGGACCTTGGACAGCGGATCTCCATCCCAGTCGTTGGAGAAGACCACCAGATCCCTTCCACGGAGGGCCCTGCGGGCCAGCTCCATCTCTTCACCTCGCCGCATGTGTCTCGTCTCCTGTGAAGAACGGACGCCGCGTCAGCTCGCCGTACAGCTCCAGCAGCACCGGCCCGGCATCCGGAGACGACACGGGCTCCCTCCCCTGCTCCACCAGCGCCCGCGCCACCTGATCGGCCAGGTCCACGGCGTTACCCGCGCGGAAGGTACGGGTGCCCTCGGGGCGGGGGCACACATCACTGGCCACGCACGGCACACCGAGCGCGATCGCCTCGCGCACGGAGAGGGCGTCCCCGTCGTGCGTGGTGGGACGGATGAAGGCATCGCAGCGCGCCAGCAGGCCGAGCGCACCAGGGTGCTCCAGCTCCCCCAGGTTCTCGAGCAACGCCTCCACCCCGGCCTCCCGAACATCCCGGGCGAACGGCTCCGAGCGTGTCCCCGGCCCGAAGACGGCGAGCCCCACTCCGGGTAGCTCGTCCACCAGCAGCCGCAGCGCGCGGAACATCAGCTTGCGGCCGTAGACGGGAGACGGATGGTGGGCCATGGCCAGCAGCGTCCGTCGCCGCGCCCGAGCCGCCTCCACCTCCGGGAGCGCCGGCCCCGGCCTCACCCGCGAGCCACAGAAGGCCGGGTACACCAGCACCTTCTCCTCGGGCACGCCACAGCCGAGGAGCGCCTCCTTCACCTGCGCGGAGACCGCCACCACGCGCGCATAGCCGGAGAGCGCCACCCTCGCGAAGGCCCGCCGCGCCACCGACGCTGCCAGGTAGTCGGGCAGCAGCCCCGAGTGCAGTGTGATCACCCGGGGAGCCCTCGCCCGCAGGCCGGCGGTGGCCGCCAGCATCCACGACTTCGGGTTGTTGCCGCTGGTGTGGACATGCACCAGCCACCCCATCCGCAGGAATCTCGCCAGCCGCCTTCCGTACCCCGCGGCCGTCCTCGCGGGAATCACGTCCGGCGCTGGCCGGCCGCCCTTCCCTACGTCGAGCACCACCGCTCTCACCCCCTGCTCACGCAGGTACCCATGGAGCTGTTGGACATGGACCGATACGCCACCGTGAGGAGGAGGATGATCACCGACGAGGAGTACCCGCATGCACCTGCCTCCTTCCTATTGCGTGACGGACGAGACAGGCCGCGACACCTCGTGAGACTCATCCTCGGGCGCTCGCAGCCCCAGCTCCCGCTCGTAGGCGGCGAGTGGATCCGGATCCCTTCGGAGCTCCCGGGCCGGCGCGCCCGCCATCACCGCCCCGGGTGCCACGTCCTTCACCACCACCGCGTTCGCTCCGATGACGGCGAAGTCCCCCACCCGGACGTTGCCCAGGATCTTCGCCCCCGCGCCAATGCGCACGTAGTCACCGATCACCGGAAGCTCCCGGAGACCCGAGCGCCCGCCGATGGTCACCTGGTGGGAGATGAGACAGTAGCGGCCGATCCGCACATCCTTGTGGATGACGATCCCCATGCCGCCATAGCCGAGCTGCGTGCCCTCACCGAGCTCCGCCTCGAATGGAAGGTAGGAGCCGTGCAGGTATTGGATCGTCTTGCGCAGCACGGAAGGCAAGACGGGAATGCCTCGCAGGTGCAGCTTGCGCGCCAGCCGGTACAGAGTCATCGCGTCGATCCCCATCACGCCTCTCCGGTTGCTCGAGAGCCCAAGCTAGGTACCCGCCCTCGGAGGCGGGAGCCCCCGGGGTCTCCAGGCCCGCCAGTGGACACCTCTCTCCCGAGGCTCACCCGGCCCGGCGGGGACGCAGGCTCGCGAGCACACGCAACGGACGGATGCCGGTGGCGTACAGCACGCCGACATATCCAGCGGAGAACAACAGGCCGACCACCACCAGGGGCAGGGCTCGCCAGAGGAAGCCCGCGGGCAGTCCGCTCCACGTCCCCGTCCCGGCTCGCAGCGGGAAGATGACCGCCGCCGCCACCACCGCCGCGAGCGAGGCCTTGCCCAGCGCCCCCCAGGGGATGACCTCGTGCATGCGCAGTGTCCTCGTCGGCGTGGACAGTGCCCCCGGCACGCGGACGAGCAGCGATCCCTTCCCCACCATCTCCGCCATGGCCCAGGCGACGACTCCCCCCATCATCCCGAAGTGGCGCACCCCCACCCAGAGCAGCGGCACCGTCACCACCGCCTTGAGCAAATACGAGACCAGGATGGCGCGCGTGAGACCCCTCGCCCGCAACACCGCATCCATGGGGAGGATGGCGAGTACCGCCCCCAGCACGCTCACCCGGAAGATGGGGACGGCCTGAAGGAACGCCTCGTCGCCGAAGAGGGCGAGGATGAACTCGGGCGCCGCGGCGAAGAGGAAGGCGGCGAAGGGCAGGAAGACGAAGGCCAGCTTCCCCGCTGCCTCTCGGAAGGCCTCCACCCCCTCCTCGAGTAGCCGCTGCTTCTCCAACTCGCCCAGGCGCACCATCAGCACCTCACTGATGGGCGTATAGAGCAGATCCACCACGGGCAGTTGAAAGCACCCCACGCGGTAGATGGCATAGAGCGCCGGGGAGACCACGCCGGCCACCGCGTACAGGTGGGCGTTCTGCTGGGGGATGGCGAGCGCCATCGCCGCGCCGAAGGGCAGCGCATGGACGAGCTGCTCGCGCCACAGCCTCCCGCTCACCAGCGGCCCGGAGGCCCCCCGCGGCACCACCACCCAGGCGACCAGCCAGCGCAAGCCGGCGAAGCCCACCACCGCCAGCATCATCCCGTGCAGGCCCGCGCCCACCAGGCACGGCACCACCATGGCGGAGGCCCGGATGACATCCGCCACCAGGTACACGAGCGCGGACTGCCGCATGCGGCCCTGGCTGGTGAGGGACACCTCCAGCGGGAAGGCGCCCAGCAGGAAGGCGGTGTAGGCCGCGAGCGTCCAGCGATGCTCCGCCAGCGCCGGGTTGTCGAACAACCCCGACACGGGCCCCAGCCCGGCGACCACCAGCCCCGCGGCCACCAGCCCCGCCCCGGACATGAAGATCAACGTCTGCCCGAGGTAGGGTCGCTTCTCCCGCGCTCGCGGGAGGAAGAAGTAGAGGCTCTGCACCACGCCGAGGGGCAGCACGTAGTAGAGCGTCGTGGAGAGGAGGAAGAGCTGGTAGTAGGTGCCCAGATCCTCCCGGCTCAACACCCGCGCCAGCACCAGGGGGATGCTCATCGTGAGTCCGGCGGAGAAGAGCCGGGCGAGCACCAGGGGCTTCGCCTCTCCCAGGAATGACGAGGTGGCGAGCGCCGGCCTCTCACTCACCAGGACACCTCCAGCTCTGACGGCCCTCCGAGACCAGCCGCGAACCCGGGAGCCAGGTACTGAGGACGACGGCCCGGCACGGGGCCACGCAGGCCCAGCACCCCGAAGCAGTCATCCATCTGGCACCTCGTGAGACAGGCCGAATAGTCCCCCAGCAGGCCCCGGCTGAAGTTCTCCCAGAGCACCTTCCGCTTGAGGGTGAAGGGATCGCCCCCCATGTGGTTGGGCAGATCCTCGGTGGTGACGGCCGAGCGGAACCCGTGGCGTGCCAGCACGCGGATGATCTCCTCCGAGTACCAGCCGTTGCAGTAGGCGAAGTCGCGCACGGGCACCCCCACCTCGCGTTCGATGCGGGCCTTGGACTCGCGCACCTCGCGCTCCACCACCGCCAGCGGCTCGTGCGTCAGCACCACGTGGCCCTGGGTATGCGCGCCGAACTCGAAGCCATCCCGAGCCATCCGCCGCACCTCGTCCCAGTCCATGAGCTCCCCCTGCTCGGGCAGCAGCTCCTGCCCCCCGCCGAGCCGCTCCTCCAGTGCGTGGATCGTCCTCACCTGGGTGGAGGTGGGGTACTCGCCGATGAAGTCGTCGAGCGCCGCGGAGACCGTCTTCCGGCCAGAGAGCACCGTCGCCAGCAGCTCCGAGGCGGGCGCGGGCAGTACGTCACACAGTGGCTGGTGGCCCCGTTCCTGGAAGCGCCGCAGCAGGTGGAAGAGCCGATCATGGTTGAAGCGCCGCCCGGTGCCGATGAACGTCGACGGCAGGTAGACGATGGCCGGTATCCCCATCTGCTTGAGGAGGGGGTAGGCGTACCGGTACACGTCCCGGTAGCCATCATCGAAGGTGACGACGCACAAGTCCCTCCGGGCCCTGCGCGAGCCACTCATCACCTCCAGCGCCTCGCCCATGGAGACGAACACGTAGTCCGCGTCGGCGATGGCCTCGAGCTGCCGGCGAAACGTCTCGTGGGAGATGAGCAGGCCGGGAATGGAGCGCCGCACCTCGCCGGCGAAGTCGCTCACCACCCGGTGGTAGCTGACGATGAGGATGCGGCGCCCGCCCGACTGATGTCGCACGTACGACGCCATCGCCCTGCGCAACCCGCTGTAGTGGATGACCCCCGCCGCGGCGGATTTCGCGGCCCGCCGCACCACTCCTCGCATGCCCATCCCGACTCCCCTTCCCGGACTCAGGGAAAACGGGTGCAGGAGGAATGCCATCCCCAGGAGCCCACTCCGGTCTGGAGGGCGGCAATGGCCGGAGCGGGTGTTGACGGCAGCGTGCTTCCCACCCGTGGGCAGCCAAAACCCCCCTCCTGGAACCCCAAGGGCGAGCGAATGACCAACCCCGAAGCACCTCCCCCGCGGACCGACCCGGCAGGAGGGCCGCTTTCGCTGGAGTGCGGCGGAGTTTCCAGTTACGAACACGCCCTCCAATGGAAGCTTCCCCTGCCGCGCCCCCCGCGCTGGCCCTGCACGATGTCAGCAAGCGCTACGGTCGCTACTGGGCCCTGGCTCGCCTGTCCTACACCCTCCCCCAGGGCCGCTCCCTGCTGCTCACCGGCCACAACGGATCGGGAAAGACGACGCTGCTCCGCCTGGTCGCCACCGCGCACAGCCCGACCCACGGGCAGGTGGAGGTGCAAGGCCGGGACACCGTGAAGGAGCGGGACGCGGTGCGTCGCGAGGTGGCGCTGCTCTCGCACGCCAGCTTCCTCTATGAAGATCTCACCGCCTGGCAGAACCTGATGGTGCTTGCCCGGCTGCTTGGCCTGCCCTCTCCCGAGGACGCGTCCGGCGAGCTGCTCACCAAGGTGGGGCTCGGGCGGCGCTCGAGCAGCCCGGTGCGCCAGTTCTCGGCCGGCATGCGCAAGCGGCTGGCCATCGCCCGGCTGTTGATGAAGGCGCCGTCCCTGGCGCTGCTGGACGAGCCCTTCGGGGAGCTGGATCCCGCCGGCATCCAGGACATGGAGCGGATCATCGGAGAGCTGAAGGACTCGGGAGTCACCGTGGTGCTGGCCACGCATCTGATCGAGCAAGGCCTGTCGCTGTGCGAGGAGCGGCTGCACCTTCAGGAAGGGCGAGCGGTGGCGGCATGAGGCGCTCGCGTCCCATCTCCCTGCTGAAGGCGGTGGTGGTGCTGCTGGGCAAGGATCTGCTCATCGAGTGGCGCACCCGCGCGCGCCTCAACGCCCTCATCTTCTTCTCCCTGGCCACCCTGCTCCTCTTCTCCTTCGCGGTGGGGCCGGACACGAAGCTGCTGGCGAGGAACGCGGGGGGCTACCTGTGGCTGGCCCTGCTCTTCGCCAGCGTGCTCGCCCTGGGCGAGTCCTTCCGGGTGGAGCAGGAGAACCTCACCCTGGACGGGCTGCGCATGGCTCCGGCGGACGCCCGGGCCATCTTCCTTTCCAAGGCGCTGGGCAACACGGTGCTGCTGGTGGGCCTGGGGGCGCTGCTGATACCGGTGATGATCGCCCTCTACGGGGTGAAGGTCACCCTGGGGGCCGGACCGATGCTGGGCATCCTGGCGCTCGGCTGCATGGCCGTCGCCGCGCCGGGCACGGTGTATTCGGCCATCGCCAACAACGCCCGGGCACGGGATGTGCTTCTGCCCCTGATGTTGTTCCCGTTGATCATTCCAGCGCTGCTCGCCGCCGCGAAGGCGACGACTCTGGTATTGCAGGGAGATCCGATGAATCAGCTCGGCTCATGGTCTGGTCTCCTCATCGGGTTCAATCTCATTTATTGGGGGCTCGGGTTCGTCCTGTTCCCCCGGGTCATCGAGGATTGAAGTCATGAGCGGTCTCATGAACGCAGTGCTGCAGTATGGCTCGGCGGCGGCGGCCCTGGTGGTGGTGGGGCTGGGGATCCGGCTGGGTCGCAAGTGGGCGCCGGTGGACTCCCAGATGGATGCGCGCCCGATGCTGGTGGGCATGTCGGTGGCGGCGCTGGTACTGCTGGCGGTGGGCGGCTGGCTGGGGCTGGTGTGGTCGCCGCAGGACCGGGAGATGGGGGATGTCTACCGCATCATCTACGTCCACGTGCCGGCCATGTGGATGGCGATGCTGACGCTGGTGCTCAACTTCGCCTGCTGCGTGAGCTACCTGCTCAAGGCGAACTGGAAGACGGACGCGCTGGCGGAGGCCTCGGCCGAAGTGGGTCTGCTCTTCGGCGGCTTCGGGCTGGTGCTGGGCGCCATCTGGGGGCGGCCCACCTGGGGCGTGTACTGGGACTGGGATCCGCGCCTCACCGCCATGGCCATCATGCTGGTGACGTACACCGCCTACATGGCCCTGCGCCGCTTCGTCGAGGATCCGGACAAGCGGGCGGTGTGGAGTTCAGTAGTGGGCATCATCTCCTTCGCGAACCTGCCCATCGTCTGGTTCTCGGTGAAGTGGTGGCGCAGCCTGCATCAGGTGCAGTCCACTCCGAAGACGGTGGATCCGGAGATGGCGCTGAGCCTGCGCGTCAACGCGTGGGCCTTCCTGATTCTGCTCACCCTCTTCCTGCTCCACCGCTACCGGATCGCCCTCGCCACGCGCGAGGCGGAGGTGGCGCTGCCGGACGCGCTCCCCCCGGACGCGCCGGCCTCTCGTGACGGCAACTCGACGGAGGTCGCCTGATGTCGACGGTACTGGAGACGACGACGCTGCTCGCGCAGGTGGGCATGGGCCGCATCCAGGGTGGCTGGGAGTACATCTGGGCCGCCTATGGCATCGCCTGGGCGTCGCTTTCGCTGTATGCCCTGTCTCTCTGGATTCGGCGGCCGATCAAGGCCTCGCGGGACACGAAGGAGTAAGCCATGACGCAGCAGACGCGAAACCGGGTCATCGCCGTGGTGGCCCTGCTGGTGGCTGGAGCGGGCCTGGCCTTCGTGGCCTTCGGCAACCTGGGTGAGAACCTCGTCTACTACTGGCGGCCCTCGGAGATGCTGGCCCAGGGCGAGCGGGCCTATGGCCCCACCATCCGCCTGGGCGGCCAGGTGCAGCCCGGCAGCATCCAGTGGAACGAGGAGCACACCGCCCTGCACTTCCGGGTGATGGATAGCGAGGCGCCCGACGCGGCCAGCGTGCTGGTGCGCGCCACGGAGACGCCGCCGCAGATGTTCCGCGAGCGCATCGGCGTGGTGGTGGAGGGCACCTTCGACCAGTCCCAGGTCTTCGCCTCCAACCGGCTGATGGTGAACCACTCCAACGAGTACCGGGCGCCGAAGACGGACGAGGACGTGAAGAAGATGTTCGAGGAGATGCAGAAGCAGGACGCAACCACGGCTGCGGTGGGGAAGAAGTGAACGGCACGCTCGGATATGGGCTGGTGCTCGGCGGGCTCGCCTTCGCGAGCTTCGGGGCGCTGGTGGGACTGGTGGGCGGCATGCGTCGGGACGACGCGGCCTTCCCCTGGGTGATGCGCTGCGTGTGGGGCTTCTTCGCCTGCATGCTCGGCGCCAACCTGGTGATGGAGTGGGCGCTGCTGTCCAACGACTTCAGCGTGCAGTACGTCACCCAGGTGGGCAGCCGGGCCACGCCGACGCTCTTCAAGATCGTCTCGCTGTGGAGTGCGCTCGAGGGCTCCATCCTCTTCTGGGGCCTGATCATGGGCAGCTTCGTGCTGGCCTTCGCGATGGTGCATCGCCACGAGCACCGGCGCTACATGGCGCTGGCGCTGGGCACCATGCTGGCGGTGGGCGTGTTCTTCACGTTCCTCATCGCCGGACCGGCCAACCCCTTCCACGCGGTGTCGCCGGTGCCCCCGGACGGGCCGGGGCCCAACCCGCTGCTGCAGAACCACTTCCTCATGGTCATCCACCCGCCCATGCTCTACCTGGGCTACGTGGGCATGACGGTGCCCTTCGGCATCTCCGTGGCCGCGCTGCTGCGCGGAGAGATGGGGGACGCGTGGATGGCCCCGCTGCGTCGCTGGACGCTGGTGGCGTGGCTCTTCCTCTCCATCGGCATCATCCTCGGCTCCTGGTGGGCCTACGCGGTGCTCGGCTGGGGCGGCTACTGGGCGTGGGATCCGGTGGAGAACGCCTCCTTCCTGCCCTGGCTGACGGCGACGGCCTTCATGCACTCCACCATGGTGCATGAGCGCAAGAAGATGCTGAAGCTGTGGACGTTGAGCCTGGCCCTCGGAAGCTTCGTGCTGACGATCCTCGGCACGTTCATGACCCGCAGCGGCATCTTCAACTCGGTACACAGCTTCACCCAGTCGGACATCGGGCCCACCTTCCTGGTGTTCATCTCGCTGCTGCTCTTCGTGTCCATCGCCCTGCTGGCCACGCGGGGGCACCTGCTGGTGGCCGAGGGGCGCATCCGGTCGATGCTCTCGCGCGAGACGAGCATCCTGGTGAACAACCTGGTGTTCGTGGCGATCACCTTCACGGTGCTGCTGGGGACGCTCTACCCGCTCATCTCCGAGGCGGTGCGCGGGGTGCGGGTGAGCGTGGGCGAGCCGTACTTCAACAAGATGGCGGTGCCCGGCGGCATCATGGTGCTGTTCCTGATGGGCGTGGGGCCGATGCTACCGTGGGGCAGCGCGGATCCGCGCACGGTGCGCGAGCGCTTCTGGGTGCCGGCGGGAGCGGGCGTGCTGGTGGTGGGAGCGTGTCTGGCCGCGGGGCTGAGGGGTTTCTACCCGCTGCTCACCTTCGGGCTGGCGGCCTTCGTCACGGTGATCACCCTGCGTGAGCTGGCGCTGCCGGTGAAGGTGCGGATGAAGGAGCGCAAGGAGGGCTTCGTCACGGCGCTGCTGCAGAGCGCCACGAAGGCCCGGCGGCGCTTCGGCGGCTACATCGTCCACCTGGGGATCGTCATCATCATCGTGGCGGTGGCCGGCTCGTCGGCGTACGTGACGCACACCTCGGGGACGGTGCGCGTGGGTCAGGCGATGAAGATCGGCGAGTACCAGTTGAAGTACCTGGGGCTGACGAGCGGGAAGGAACCGCACCGCAACTACATCGCGACACGGGTGGAGGTGACGGCGCCGAACGGGGCGGTCAGCGAGCTGGCGCCGCGGATGAACTACTACGAGCGCATGACGGATCCCGTGGGGACGCCGGCGGTGCGCGAGACGCCGAAGGAAGATCTGTACATCTCGCTGATGGCCTTCTCCGAGGAGCGGGGCACGGCGAGCTTCAACGTGTGGATCTTCCCGCTGGTGGGGTGGATCTGGTGGAGCATCCCCATCCTGGTGCTGGGAACGCTGATCGCCCTGTGGCCGGCGCGCAAGACGCGGTCGGCGCAGGACAAGAAGCCAGCCGCGGCGGGGAGTTCGCCCGGTGGGGGCGATGAGCTGAATCGAGGTGCGGCATGAAGTGGCGCATCACGCTGGGCTTCGCGGTGCTGTGCCTGGGGTTGCTGGCGGTGCTCTACAAGGGCTTCGGGAGCAACCCCCGGGAGGTGCCCTTCATGCTGAAGGGCCAGCAGGCGCCGACCTTCTCACTGAGGAGGATGGACACCGGGGAGCGGGTGACCCTGGAGAGCCTGAAGGGCCAGCCGGTGGTCATCAACTTCTGGGCCTCGTGGTGCGGGCCCTGCAAGATGGAGCACCCTGTCCTCGAGTGGGGAGCCCGCGAGTTCGGCCAGCAGGCCCGGTTCGTGGGGGTCGTCTTCGAGGACACCGAGGAGAACGCGCGGCAGTTCCTGTCGCGGCTCGGAGCGAGCTTCCCGCAGCTCATCGATGATCGCTCGGCGATGGCCGTGGACTACGGCGTGGCGGGAGTGCCGGAGACGTACTTCATCGACGCGCAGGGCATCATCCGGACCAAGCACGTGGGCCCGATCGATCCGCAGACGCTGACGGAGCGGATCCGGGAGCTGACGACGGGAGCGGCAGCCCCGGCCGCGGGACAGTAACCGCTAGGAGAGGGGGCGCTCGAGCAGAACGCCCGCCCAGGCGAGGCCGCTGCCCACCACCGCCATCGCCACCGCGTCCCCCACCCGCGGATCCTCCCACAGCTCCGAGAGCACGGTGGGCGCCCCCGAGGCGCCGCAGTTGCCGCGGCGGTCCACGTTGAAGAAGTGGCGCGCATCGGGCACCTCGGTGCGCCGCTGCACCGCCTCCAGCATGCGCAGGTTCGCCTGGTGGCCGATCAGGCTCAGGCCCGCCGGGGTGCGCTCGGGCCCGGCCGCCAGGTAGTGCTGGCGCAGGGCGAGGAAGGTCTCGGTCGCACGTTTGATCGCGAAGGTCTGCACCGCCGCGCCCTGCTGGGTGAAGTGGCCGGCGCGCGGCACCTTTACCTTGTCCGCCCCGGAAGGATCGCCCCCGAGCACGGTGTGGGTGATGCGCCAGGGGCCGGGGATGCGCGGGCTGAGCAGCGCGGCGCTGCTGCCGTCCCCCCACAGCACGCAGCTCGAGCGGTCCGAGTAGTCCACCACGCGAGTGGAGTTCTCCGGGTTCACCACGAGGATGAAGTCCGGCAGCCGCTCCGGCCGCATCCCCGAGAGGAAGTGGAGCTGCGCGCCAAAAGAGGAGCAAGCCGCGTTGAGATCCACCGCCGGCGCTTCGATCCCCAGCGCCTCGGCGATGCGACAGGCCTCCGCCGGGATGCACTCGTCGGGAGAGCATCCACCGGCCAGCACCATGCCGATGTCCTTCACGCCGAGCCCCGCGCGCTCGAGCGCCATCAGCGCCGCGCGTCTGCCCGTCTCCGCGTTGGAGTATTGCGCCGCCTCCAGGGCCGCGCGCACGTCGCGGTTGCGCGTCTCTCGGATGTAGTCGAGCGGCAGCACCGTGTGCCGGGTGCGGATGCCCACCCGCTCGACGATCCAGGTGTCATCCGTCTCCAGTCCAATCTCCTGGAGGAAGGCGTTGGTGATGACCGTCTCCGGGTGGAAGTGCCCGAGTGCGTGGAGGAACATGGCTCCATCAACGCCGCCATCTGT
The DNA here is from genome assembly GCA_003249315.1 of Archangium sp. Taxonomy (GTDB): domain Bacteria; phylum Myxococcota; class Myxococcia; order Myxococcales; family Myxococcaceae; genus QKJM01. Next base: position 606 of record QKJM01000763.1, on the reverse strand, counting down.
CATCACACGGTCACGGCGGCGGAAAATGCCGACATGGTACGATGGGGGGCAAGCCTCCGGGTCAGGAGATACGTGCCCCGAGGCGTTTCCTTCCCGTAGTCCAGACCAGGCACGTGGGCCCGATCGATCCGCAGACGCTGACGGAGCGGAGCCGGGAGCTGACGACGGGATCGTCAGCCCCGGCCGCGCAGCAGTAGTCTACTTCACGCTGAAGAGACCGCGCAGATCCTCCGACAGGCTCTTGGGCGTGCCCTGGTTGCCCAGAGCCATCACGCGCCACTGGTAGACGCTGCCCTGCATCAGCGCGGGGCCCGCGTACTCCAGCACGTTGTCGCTACCGGTGACGGCGGTCTGGCGCATCTTCCACACCTCGTTGCCGAAGGCGTCGAAGACGGAGACATCGTAGGACCCCGAGCTGGAGTACGGCTTCCAGGTGAAGCGCGGCGTGCCCGTCACCTCTTCCACCGCCTCGGTAGCGCCTGGGCCCACGAGCGTCACCGCGCCCGTCACCTTGAAGGAGGGCTCGGCGCTGGCCACGCCGTTGGTCACCGTGACGCGCTGGAGCTGCGTCCCGGCGATGCCCGGATCCGGATCCCTCACCAGGCC
>QKJM01000116.1 GCA_003249315.1 Archangium sp. | reverse complement strand
CTCCTCTTCTCCGCTGTACGGAATCCGAAGTCTCCTCGCCTCTCCGGCGCTCGGCCTCCCCGTCGTGCATACCGTTCCCCTTTCGAGTCACCAGGGACGGAACCGCCATGCCGCTGGGGCCCCTCATCCTCTCCGGCTTCCTCGCCGCGCTCGCCGCGCCCTGGCTGCACCGCGCCCTCCCCCGCCGCACCTCCGCCGCCGTCTCCCTCTTCCTCCTCGCCCTCTTCGTCTCCTTCGCGCGCCGCCTTCCCGACATCTCCTCCGGCACCGTCTCGCTCGCCCGCTACGGCGAGCTGCCCCGTCTCGGCTTCGCGCTCGACTTCCGCCTGGACGGGCTCGCCCTCCTCTTCGCCCTCCTCATCACCGGCATCGGCACCGCGGTGGCCCTCTACGCCGGGAGCTACCTCCACGAGCACCCCGGCCTGGGACGCTTCTACTTCTTCTTCCTCGCCTTCATGGCCTCCATGCTCGGGCTCGTCCTCGCCGACAACCTGCTCGCGCTCTTCCTCTTCTGGGAGCTCACCAGCCTCGCCTCCTACGCCCTCATCGGCTTCGAGCACCAGCGCTCCACCGCCCGCAAGGCCGCCCTCCAGAGCCTCCTCGTCACCGTCGCCGGCGGCCAGGCCCTCCTGGTGGGACTGCTGCTGGTGGGGATGATGGCCGGAGAGGGGGGCTTCTCCCTCACCACGCTCGACACCCGCCGCGAGGTGCTGCACGCCCACCCCCTCTACCTGCCCGCCCTGGCGCTCGTCCTGCTGGGCGCCTTCACCAAGTCCGCGCAGCTTCCCTTCCACTCGTGGCTGCTCGGCGCCATGGAGGCCCCCGCCCCGGTGAGCGCCTATCTGCACTCGGCCACCCTGGTGAAGGCGGGCGTGTACCTCCTGCTGCGCCTCTTCCCGGCCCTCGGAGGCACACTCGCCTGGGAGGTGACGCTCGTCTGCGTGGGCGGCGCCACCATGCTGTGGTGCGGGTGGCTCGCGCTGGTGCAGGAGGACCTCAAGCGCGTGCTGGCCCAGGCCACCCTCTGCGTGCTGGGCACCCTGGTGCTGCTGGTGGGCCTGGGCACCCCGGCCTCCTTACGAGCCGCGCTCATCTTCCTCGTGGCCCACGCCCTCTACAAGGGAGGCCTCTTCCTGGTGGCGGGCAACGTGGACCACGAGGCAGGGACGCGCCGCGTGGCGGCATTGAGCGGGCTGGGCTGGCGCATGCCCCTCACCACCACGGCGGCGCTGCTCGCGGCCCTGGCCATGGCCGGCATCGCCCCGGCGCTCGGCTTCATCGCCAAGGAGGGCGTGTACGAGGCCGGGCTGGAGCACCCCGCCCGCGTCACGACGGCGCTGGTGCTGGGCTTCATCCCCACCGTGGCCGTGGCGGGCATCGCCGGCGTACGCCCCTTCCTCGGCCCCGCCACCCGCACGCCGCTCGAGCCTCACGAGGCCCCCGTCAGCATGTGGCTGGGGCCGGTGGCGCTCGGCATCCTGGGCGTGGTGCTGGGGCTGGTGCCCGGGGCGCTGGAGCCCCTGCTCGGCGACGCGGTGGCGACCGTGGCGCCCGGCGTCCCCCGCCGGCCCCTGGAGTTGGAGTTGTGGCACGGCTTCACCCTGGCGCTGGGCCTGAGCGCGGTGAGCCTCGCCGGGGGCCTGGCCATCTACGCCGCGCGAGAGCCCCTGCGGAGACTGTACGCACGGCTGCCGGGCGCTCGTCTGCCCACCGGCTGGGGCTTCTCCGCGGTGCTGGAGGGCCTCAAGAAGGTGGCCGACGCCCAGACGCGGGTGCTGCAGGACGGCTACCTGCGGCACTACCTGCTCATCACCTGGAGCGTGACGCTGGGACTGGTGGGCTTCACCCTGCTGACGAAGGCCCGGTGGTGGTTGCTGCCGCCCGGCTGGGGCGAGGTACACTTCGTCGAGGTGGTGGTGGCGACACTGGTGGTGCTGGCGACCATCGCGGCGGCGCGGGCCGAGTCCCGGTTGGCGGCGGTGGCGGCCCTCGGCGTGGTGGGCCTCGGCGTGGCCCTGCTCTTCCTCTTCTTCGGCGCGCCGGACCTGGCGCTGACGCAGTCGGTGGTGGAGGCCCTCACCGTCGTCGTCTTCGCCCTGGTCCTGCTGCGCCTGCCTCGCTACCACCCCTCGAGGCCGCCGCGGCCCGCCCTGCTGAGGGACGTCCTCATCTCGTTGGCGGGTGGAGGGCTGATGACGGGGCTGGTGCTGCTGGCGAGCGCGGCCCCGCCCCACCCCCACGTGTCCGACTACTTCGTGGAGCACAGCGTCGAGGCCGCCCACGGGCACAACATCGTCAACGTCATCCTCACGGACTTCCGCGCACTGGACACGCTGGGAGAGACGACGGTGCTGGCGGTGGCGGCCGTCGGGGTGCACGCCATCCTCAAGCTGCGTCCCCGGACGGAGGAGGAGGAGCCATGACGTCGACCATCCTCACCACCGCCACCACCTTCCTGCACCCGCTGCTGCTGCTCTTCTCCATCTTCCTGCTGCTGAGCGGACACGACCAGCCCGGAGGAGGCTTCGCCGGGGGACTGGTGGCGGCCGCCGCGTACACCCTGCACGCCATCGGCAGCGGGGTGGAGGCGGCGCGGCAGGCACTGCGCTTCTCCCCTCTCACCCTCATCGGAGTGGGGGTGCTGGTGCTGCTCTCCAGCGGGCTCATCGGGATGTTCCTGGGGCGGCCCTTCCTCACCAGCCTGTGGATGGACACGAGCCTGCCCGTCCTGGGTCCGGTGAAGCTGGGCACCCCCATGCTCTTCGACACCGGCGTGTACCTGGTGGTGCTGGGCATCACGCTCACCATCGTCCTCACGCTGGCGGAGGGGTAGTCATGCAGACGCTCCTGGCCCTCGTCGTCGGTGGCCTCTACGCGACGGGCATCTTCATGATTCTGCGCCGCAGCCTGGCGAAGCTCGTCATCGGCCTGGCGATGCTCTCGCACGCGGCCAACCTGCTCATCTTCACCGCCGCGGGGCTCCTGCGCGGCCGGCCGCCACTGGTGCCCGAGGGCGCCACCAGGCCCCCCGGCCCCACCGCCGAGCCGCTCGCCCAGGCGCTGGTGCTCACCGCCATCGTCATCAGCTTCGGCCTGCTGGCCTTCACCGTGGCGCTGCTGTACCGGGCGCACCAGGCAGTGGGGGCCAACGACCTGGACGAGATGACCCGGACGGATCGCTGACACCATGCTCCTGATCCTCCCCCTCCTGGTGCCGCTGGCCACCGCCGCCCTCACGGGGCTCCTCTGGCGACTGCCGCGGGTGCAGCAGGGACTCTCCTGCGTGGGGGCGGGGGTGCTGCTGGCGTCGGGGGTGGCGCTGCTGAGGACGGTGTGGCGCGAGGGCATCCAGGTGCTGCACATGGGTGGCTGGCCGGCCCCGGCCGGCATCTCCTTCGTGGCGGACCTGCTGGGCGCCCTCATGGTGGTGCTCACCGGGGTGGTGGCCCTGGCCGGCGCCGTCTACGCCACCACCACCGTGGACCGGTACCGCAAGGCGTACGGCTTCTCGCCCTTCCTCCACGTGCTGCTGGTGGGGGTGTGCGGCGCCTTCCTCACGGGAGACCTGTTCAACCTCTACGTCTGGTTCGAGGTGATGCTCATCGCCTCCTTCGTGCTGCTCGCGCTGGGGGGCGAGCGGGCGCAGCTCGAGGGCGCGGTGAAGTACGTGACGCTCAACCTGATGAGCTCGGCGCTGTTCCTCGCGGCGGTGGGCATCCTCTACGGGATGACGGGCACGCTGGACATGGCGGACCTGGCGGTGAAGCTGCGGGAGGCGCCGAGGCCGGGGCTCGTCACCACGGTGGCGGTGCTCTTCCTGGTGGCCTTCGGAATCAAGGCGGCCGTCTTCCCGCTCTTCTTCTGGCTGCCGGCCCCGTACCACACGCCTCCGGCGGCGGTGTCCGCCATCTTCTCCGGGCTACTCACCAAGGTGGGCGTCTACGCCCTGCTGCGCATCTTCACCCTGCTCTTCACCCAGGACGTGCCCTACACGCACGAGCTCATCCTGCTCATCGCCATCCCCACCATGGTGTCGGGCGTGCTGGGCGCGGCCGCCCAGTTCGAGATGCGGCGGCTGCTCGCGTTCCACATCGTCAGCCAGATTGGCTACATGCTGGTGGGGCTGGGCCTGTACACGCCGCTGGCGCTCACCGGCGCCATCCTCTACGTGGCCCACAACATCCTCGCCAAGACGAACCTCTTCCTGGTGGCGGGCGCCGTCCACCAACTGCTGGGCACCTACCGGCTGGAGAAGCTCGGCGGGCTGTACCCGGCCCGGCCGGGACTGGCCACCCTCTTCGCCATTCCCGCGCTGGCGCTGGCCGGACTGCCTCCCTTCTCCGGCTTCTTCGCCAAGCTGGTGCTGCTGCGCGCGGGGCTGGAGCTGGAGCGCTGGGGGCTCGTCGCCACCGCCGTCGGAGTGAGCCTGCTGACGCTCTTCTCCATGAGCAAGATATGGACGGAGGCCTTCTGGAAGCCGCCCGAGCCCGGGATGGCCTCCGCCGAGCCCAAGCGCCCGCTACC
>QKJM01000153.1 GCA_003249315.1 Archangium sp. | reverse complement strand
AGCATAAAACAACTGATCGCATGACCGGCATGCATCAGCGCCCACAGAATCCGCCGCGCGCTCCGCTCCATCCGAGCACGACAGGACGAGGCACCTCCGGGACGGAGCATACCCCCGCTGGAGCGCCCGAACCGCCACACAGGCGCCCACCGCTCCCGCCGCGGCGCCCACGTCCCCGAAACCCACCGCCGGGAACCAGGTGGTCAGCTCATCCAGTTCGGGGCCCAGCCCCCGCAGGTGCAGGAGGAGCATGCCCAGCTCCCGGGCACGTGCCTCCTCGCCGTTGTGATCACTGAGGAGCACCGGCCTCTCCCTTCGAACTCCTGCCTCATCGAGCGCCTCCAGGGCACACCTCGCCAACGCCCGCCCATCCGCCGGCTTGTCCGAGCCCCGTGGATTCGGCTCGCGTCCCAACCTCACCGAGTGCAACAGCACCTCTGGCATCACCCCTGGCTCCCGAGGGGCCTCCGTCGAGAGCAAGAGCGCCGCCCCAGCCTCTCCGGGCGTCACCCCCACGGGGTTGTCCGGCGTCTTCAGCCGCCGCTCCTCTCCGAGGGCCCGGAGCATCCGCTCCTCGACGAGGCAATCCAGGCCCGCCACGATGCAGGCCTTGAGCGTGCGGCGGTGGAGTTCCGTACGCGCCGCCCCCAGTGCCTGAGCGAAGGCCGCGTGCCCACCCCCGAAGAAGCGCCTCGGGCCCTTCCAGCTCAACCCCAGGTTCTGGAGACTCTGCTCCACCACCCGCGCGCCCAGCGACTCCAGCCGCTGCGCCTCCGTCGAGCCCGGTCCTCCCACGTCCCATTCCCGCGTCCACGGATCGGCCAGCCCTAGGAAGAAGCCCGTCTCCGGCCCCAGCGCCTCCAGGTCCACCTGTCCCCAAAGATCCTTCAGCACCTCGCACGCGAGCGCCACCAGCCGGCCCACGCCGGAGAAACCGAACGTCGCCACCGGGAGCGCGCAGACGGTGATGGGCAGAGGCTCCTCGTCACCTGGAGCCATGAACTCCACATCTGGCGACGCGGAGGGACGGAAGAGCGAGGCCCGGAACGCCGCGCTGGCGGGAATCGCTGCCCCAAGGCAGGAGGCCATCCCCACGCCCCGGATCCGGATCATGCCCTGCCTCCCCTGCCAGTGAGCTCAGCCACGGTACGTCCCCTCCATGGAGCGGCGGAACAGGTGGGAAGGTGCCCGCCGAGCCTCCTCGAGCTGCGCGTACTGCGTCCGGGTCAGTGCATCCGTCCTCACCACGAACCGCCCCCCCGTCCGCATGGCGAGCGCCAGCGCCAGTCCTCGCCGCCGGTACATGGAGCCCTCCCTCAACGCCCCCAACAGCACGTCCTGCGAGAAGGGTTGACCCACCAGATAGCGCCCCTCGGGCTCGAAACGTCGCCCCTGCCCTGCCCACCAGGCCTCCACCTGATTCACGTCGGGAACGGGAAGCTCCCGCTCCGGTCCGGACTCCTCCACTTCTTCCTCCTCCTCCGAGGATGAAGCCGCGCTCACGAACCTCCCCGAGAGAGCCAGCCCCGTAATGGTGGAGAACGCCTCCCCCGCCAGTGGTGCCAGCGCCTCCTCTCTCATCAGCGAGAGGCAGGCGCGAGCGGCCTCGAACGTCCCCAGCAGGCCCAGCGCCCGAAGCACGTCCTGCCGAGCCTCGAGCGTGGAGAGGGCGTCCAGCAGCAACCGCTGCGACTCGGCGCCTCCGGCGATGGCCAGCGCCCTCATCGCCAGTCCGCTCCCCGGCTCCCGGGCCAGTACCTGGCGACGACACTCGGCCCAGGCCAGCCTCCTGGCGCAGACGAGCCCTGTCTCCAGCGCCGCCTCCCGCACCGAGAGCAACGAAGACCGGAAACCCAACTCCAGGGCCTTGTCATCGAGCCTGCCGGGAGCCGCCCGCGCCGCACGCAAGGCAGCCGCCCTCACCTCCGGCTCCTCATGAACGAGCAGCCGCTGGAGCACGGGGCCCGGATCCACTCTCCAATGGCCGAGGACTTCCAGAAGAGCAGCCTGAACCATCGGAGAAGAGGAACCCAGCAAGGCACCCAATCGCTCCACGAGGCGCGAGCCTCCCGCGAGTTGGAGCGCACGCCGGATGCCGGCGCGCTGCGCATCCTCCCCTTCGACGAGGCGGTCCAGCACGAGCTGCTCGCCTTCAGCGGCAGCCTCCTCCTGGCTCAGCAGCGCGAGTGCCGCGCACCCTACGGTCTCGGACTCGTCGGACTCGAGCGTCGGCAGGAGCAGTCGAGCCGCTACCCCGCGCCCCCCGAGCACGAGCGCATCCAGGTGCGCGAGGAGTCGAGCCTCCAGCCCCCCCACCTCCACGAGATCATGATCCGGCGCGACGAGTGCATGCTCCCACTGTCCCCACAGGAAGGAAGCCTCCTCCAGGTGGGTCTCGAGCATGCGCCACTGGACGGGGACCGCGCGATGTGGTGCCGCCAGGGCCATCGACGAGCTAGAGTTCCTTGTCGCAGACGAGGCAATTGCACTTGCCCGACGACTGCCCGACCGCAACCAGCGGCGGCTGCATGAGCGGGGCGGGTGGCGTGTTCTTGTCGTTGTGGAGCATCAAGTCCAGGGCTCGCGTGACGTTCTTCCCCTCCACCTGGACATCGAAGGAGAAGTTCACGAACTCGGCCTTGCCCTTCGTCTTGCCCGAGACGACTCCTCCGCCCGCCGTCCCCGCCTCGTCCCCAGTGCTCGTGCTGAAGTTGGAGTCCTTCAAGCACAGCGGGTTGCCCTCCGCGGTCACCTTCTTGCTTCCCTTCGCGGTGTCCGCCGACCGGGCGATGTTCGGGTACGGCAGGGGAATGGGTCCCCCCGGGCTTGGCGTCTTGCATACGTCCGGGAAGGCCACCGAGACTCCATTGGAGTCCTTGGTGACCACCGTCATCTTGTTGACGCCAACGGAATTCGCCATGAGGGACCTCTTTCCGGCGTCGACTCTACCAGTCCCGCAGGCCGTGAACGAGCACCACCGCCACCGCCAGCGGAGCCACCAGCCGGGCGCTCCACATCAGCCCCAGCGCCGCCACGTGGGCGTACTTCCCCTTCCCCGCCACCGCCTCGGCCGCCTTCGGCCCCAGCACCCAGCCGAAGAACAGCGAGATCAGCATCCCGCCCACCGGCAGGAACACGCTGGAAGTCAGCTTGTCGACGAGGTCGAAGAACGTCTTGTCCCCGAGCTTCACCCCACTGAGCAGATTCGTCGACAGCGCGGAGAGGATGCCCAGACCGTAGATCACACCACCGGCCACCAGCGTCGTGACCGTGCGGCTCTTGCGATGCGTCTCCACCCAGTAGGTGACGATCACCTCCAGCAATGACACCGCCGAGGTCAGCGCCGCGAAGGACACCAGGAGGAAGAAGGCCACCGAGATGAAGTAGCCCCCCGTCATCTTGGTGAAGAGCATGGGCAGCGTCTGGAACATCAGTGTGGGCCCGGCCCCTGCATCCAGATCGAAGCTGAAGACCACCGAGAAGATGATCACCCCCGCCACCAGGGCGATCAGCGTGTCCAGCAGGGCCACCGTGAAGGCCGTGCGGACGAGCTCCTCGCGCGACTGGAGGTAGCTGCCGTAGGTGATCAGCGCTCCCATTCCCAGACTCAACGTGAAGAAGGAGTGGCCAACCGCCTCCAGGATTCCGGCCGGCTTCAGCGCCTCGGCGTTGGGCGCGAACAGGAACTCCAGCGCCCTTCCAAACCCTGGGAGGAACAGGGCCCGCACCAGCAGCAGCGCCAGCAGCACGAACAGCGCCGGCATGAGGATCTTGTTCCACCGCTCGATGCCGGCGTTGAGACCCCTCATGACGATGGACACGACCGCCCCCATGAACAGGGCATGCCAGAAGAGCTGCCTCCCCGGGCTCGCGAAGAGGCTCCCCAGGACGGCCTTGATCTCCTCGTCACTGTGCCCGGCGAACTGGTTCATCAGCGACCGGTACTCGAAGTCCAGCACCCAGCCGCCCACCACGCTGTAGAAGGAGAGGATCAGGAAGGCACTCGCCAGCCCCAGCCAGCCCGGCAACCTCCAGGGCGTGCCCGGCCGATCCATTACCTCGAACGACTCCACCACGTTGCGCTGGGAGCGCTGCCCGATGAACAGCTCCGCCAGGAAGATGGGTACCCCCACCGCCGCGATGCACATCAGATAGATGAGGACGAACGTGCCTCCTCCATTGACTCCGGTGATGTAGGGGAACTTCCAGATATTCCCCAGCCCGACGGCGGATCCAGCAGCGGCCAGGATGAAGGCGAGCCGATTGCTCCAATGAGAGCGCGTGGGAGTATGCGGCATGTCCATGGCGCACAACTGAACACCCCGCAACAATCCAGGCAACCCCTCTGTGCGCCCTTTCCCCTCCGAGAGGAGGCCCCCCTGGAGCCGACCGGATTCACTTGACGTGAACCAGTTCACTCTCTCCGTACACGGCCGTAGCACAAGGGCCCCGCAACCGGGTATACCTTCAGGTTCCCATGGCTAGCTCTGAAAAGCTCGTCTACGCAGGAACTGTCGAGGCCCTCTTC
>QKJM01000452.1 GCA_003249315.1 Archangium sp. | reverse complement strand
CGCAGCGGTTGCAGCGCAGCCAAAGGGAGAAGGGGCGGCTCGCGCTCTTTGCGTGCGCGCGGCGCCGGGACTTGCGAATGCTGGATCCCCCACACTCGGGGCAGCGGGCCATGGCGCTGGAATCCTCGCGGGTGCGGAAATCCCCCGGGAAACCCTCGGCAAACGGTGGAAATGCTACCACGGCTCCTTCGACCGGGAAAGGCCGTCGAAGTCTCGGCGTCCGGGGGCCAAACCCTCCCGGGGGCATCCTTTTTTTCGCTCCAGTTCTTCCCTGGCGGAGACGATCAGAAGGAGCAGCCGCCCCGGGCCCACCGGAGCGGCGCCAGCGAGGTGTCAACTCAGCGAACTTTCAGGAGGAGAACGGTGAAGATCCTCACGGTCGACGATTCGTCCACCATGCGGCGCATCATCAAGAACACCCTGAACCGACTCGGCTATAACGACGTGGTCGAGGCCGAGCACGGCGTGGATGCGCTGGCCAAGATGGCCGGCGTCGACTTCGTGCTCACGGACTGGAACATGCCCGAGATGGACGGCCTGACCTTTGTCAAGACCCTGCGGTCGAATCCAAAATTCGCCGAGGTGCCCATCATCATGGTCACCACCGAGGCCGCCAAGAAGGAGATCCTCGAGGCGATCAAGGCGGGCGTCACCGACTACATCGTCAAGCCCTTCACCCCGGAGACCCTCAAGGAGAAGATCCAGAAGGTCATGGGCGGCTGAGAACCCGGCGATGGGCGGCATGAATGTCGAGTTCATCAATCCTTTCATCGCGGCGACCCTCCAGGCTCTCGAGGTGATGGCCGCGGTGCGCCCCCGCAGGGGCAAGCCCTTCGTCAAGGACGGGAAGGTCGCCAAGGGCGACATCAGCGGCGTCATCGGCCTCGGCGGTGAGGCCACCGGCTCGGTAGCCGTCAGCTTTCCGGCCGAGATGGCCAAGCGAATCTACGCCGGTCTGGTAGGCCAGGAGGCCACCGAGCTCGACGAGGACGTGCGCGACGCCGTGGGCGAAATCGCCAACATGATCGCCGGCGGGGCCAAAGCCACCCTGTCCAAGGACGGCTACAACTTCCGCATCGCGATCCCGAGCATCGTGGTCGGCCAGGGCCACATCATCGAGCACAAGGGCAAGGGGCCGTGCCTCGTCGTGCCCTTTGAGCTCGACGGCGATACCTTCTGGCTGGAAGTGAGCTTCGAAACCGGCAAGTCCTGATCCAGAAAGCGCTTATCCGCGGGCCCCAGCTGTGCTACAGTGCGCAGACTTGAGTTGAAGCGACCCTTCCCTGGACAGCCGACCTCCGGATGGAACGAGGGCCCTCCGCCACCGCCTCGCGTCTACTGAGCCGTCACAGCGGTGTCCTCGTCGCGGCGGGGGTGATGAGCATCGTCTTCTTGATGATCATCCCCCTCCCGAAGTTCGTCCTCGACCTGCTTCTCGCCCTCAATATCAGCATCTCCGTTCTGATCTTCCTGCTCGGGATGTACACGGAGAAGCCCCTGGACTTCTCCATCTTCCCCAGCGCTCTGCTGATCGTCACCCTGTTTCGCCTCGCCCTCAACGTCAGTTCCACTCGGTTGATCCTCACCCGCGGCGACCTCGGGGTGGAAGCCGTGAGCCGGGTCATCGCGGCTTTCGGCAACTTCGTCGTGGGCGGGAACTTCGTGGTCGGGATCGTGATCTTCCTGATCCTGGTGGTGATCAACTTCGTCGTGATCACCAAGGGCGCCACCCGCATCGCGGAGGTGAGCGCCCGGTTCACCCTTGACTCGATGCCGGGCAAGCAGATGGCCATCGACGCCGATCTGAACGCGGGCCTGATCGACGAGATGGAAGCCCGCCGCCGCCGCCAGGAAGTGGCCGCCGAGGCCGACTTCTACGGCGCCATGGACGGCGCGAGCAAGTTCGTCCGGGGAGACGCGGTGGCCGGCCTGGTCATCACCGGCATCAACATCCTGGGCGGGCTGGTGATCGGGGTACTGCAAAAGGGCATGCCCCTGGCGCAGGCCACGACCACCTACACTACGCTGACCGTGGGCGACGGCCTGGTCACCCAGATGCCGGCCCTGATCATCTCCACCGCGGCCGGCATCCTCACCACCCGGGCCGGCAGCCAATCGAACCTGGGGCAGGTGCTGCCCCGTCAGTTCGGTCAGGCCCCGGGGGCCCTGGGGGTTTCATCCGCGGTGCTCCTGGTGCTGGGTGTGGTTCCGGGCCTGCCGTTCTTTCCCTTTGCGATGCTCTCCGCGATCCTGGGCGGCACGGCCTACGCCCTGAATCGCGCGAAGGAGACGGAGGCCGAGGAGGCTCGGGAGGCGGTACGCAAGGCGGCGGCAGAGGCACCCAAGGCGCCGGAGGGACCGGAGGAGGTCACCCAGCTCCTGCAGGTGGACGTATTGGAGCTCGAGGTCGGCTACGGTCTCCTGCACCTGGTGGACCCCGCCCAGGGAGGGGATCTGCTCGAGCGGATCCGTTCGATCCGCCGGCAGGTCGCCCTGGAGTTGGGAATCGTCGTGCCGCCCATCCGGATCCGCGACAATCTGCAGCTTCGCCCCACCGAGTACCTGATTCTGATCAAGGGGGTCGAGGCGGCCCGGGGCGAGCTGAAGGAAGGCCACTACCTGGCCATGAACCCGGGCCTGGCCGAGGGAGGCGTAGAGGGGATCCCCACCAAGGAGCCGGCTTTCGGGCTGGAGGCCCTGTGGATTCGAGAGGAGCACAGGGAGGAGGCCCAGCTCCGGGGCTACACCGTGGTGGACCTCTCCACGGTTATCGCCACCCACCTCACCGAGATCGTCAAGCGCAACGCCCATGAGCTGCTGGGACGGCAGGAGACCCAGAACCTGCTCGACGCGGTGAAGACCCAGGCTCCGGCCCTGGTGGAGGAGTTGGTGCCCAACCTCCTGGGCCTGGGCGGGGTGCAGAAGGTGCTGCAGAACCTCCTGCGGGAACGGGTGAGCGTCCGAGACCTGCGGACCGTGCTCGAGGCCCTCGCCGATTATGCGCCGCGTACCAAGGACCCGGAGCTCCTCACCGAGTATGTGCGGGCCGCCCTGCGCCGGGCCATCTCGCGTCAGTACCAGGACGCCGACGGCAAGCTGCCGGTGATCGCCCTGGATCACCGAATGGAGGAGACCCTGGCGGGAGCAGTCCAGCGTACCGATCACGGCGCCTTCCTCTCCCTGGAGCCCAAGACCGCCCAGCGGGTGCTCCAGGTGCTGTCCCAGGCCGCCGAGGACGTGAGCTTGATGAACGTCACCCCGGTGGTCCTCACCCCGCCGGCCATCCGGATGCCCCTGCGCAAGCTAACGGAAAAAGTGCTCCCGAGCCTCGTCCTCCTCAGCCACGGCGAGGTGGAGGGGTCGCTGCGGACGCTAAAGGTGGTGGGTCTTGAAAGTTAAGAAGTATCAGGCGGTGGACATGCCCGACGCCCTGCGCCAGATCAAGGAGGAACTCGGTCCGGACGCGGTGATCCTCTCCACCCGCCAAATCAAGCCCGGGAAGGGCATGTTCGGCATGCTCGGCAGGCCGCTCCTGGAGGTGACCGCCGCGGCCGATCTGGAGCCTCCTCGCGCGCCTGCGCCGCCGCCTCCCCCTCCCCGGCGGGTGGAGCGGGTCCCCCCCCAGCCTACCCCGGCGCCCCCGGACCACGGGCCCATCTTGGCCCTCCAGGCGGACATCGACAGCCTGCGAGAGGAGTTGGCCGTGGTGGGCCGCCGCCGCACCCAGCCGAGGCCCGCGGACTCCGTCACCCGGGACCTGCGGGCCCTCGGGGACAAGGTGGAGCGGCTTCTGGAGCAGACGGCCCGCTTCGAGCGGCTCCGGGTCTCTCCGGGCCTGCGCCGCCTGCAGGACCACCTGGACGCCGTGGACCTCGACCCCGGTCTGACCGGGCGGATCGTGGCCTACCTGCAAGAGAAGGTCGACGCGGGGTCCGTGGCCGAGGGGCGGGAACCCGAGGCGTTGCGGGAGTTGGTGCGGCGCACCGTGAAGGTGGCGGGGGACCTGTCGCCGACGGACTCGGGCCCCCGGGTCGTGGCCCTGGTGGGACCCACGGGGGTCGGTAAGACCACCACGGTGGCCAAGCTGGCGGCGCGCCTCGGGCTCCAAGGCGGGCGCCGCGTCGGGCTCGTCACCGTCGACACCTACCGGATCGCTGCGGTGGAACAGCTGAAGACCTACGCGAAGATCATGGGCGTGCCCATCCGGGTGGCAGTCGACGCCGCGGGCTTCCGATCCGCGGTGGAGGAGTTGGCCGACCGGGACCTGATCCTGGTGGACACCGCGGGGCAGAGCCCCCGCGACGAGGCCGCCTTGGCCGAACTCCTGGACCTCTTCCACGGGGACGTGACCGCGGAGGTGCACCTGGTGCTGGCCGTGACGACGCGGACCCGAGACCTGGAGAAGGTGCTCCGCCATTACCGGGACGTGAAGGTCAGCCGGCTGCTCCTCACCAAGCTCGACGAAACCGAGTGCCATGGACCGCTGCTCAGCCTGCCCGTCGTCTCCCGGCTCCCCCTGAGCTATCTGACCAC
>QKJM01000025.1 GCA_003249315.1 Archangium sp. | reverse complement strand
GAGAGGATGGCGCCCATGGCGAGGAAGGCGTGGCCGCTGAGGGACTCGTCGGCGAGGAAGACGCCGAGCAGCACGGCCACCGCCGGGTTGACGTAGGCGTAGCTGGTGGCGAGCGCGGGCCGGGCGTGGCGCAGCAGGTAGCCATAGGCGCTGAAGGCCACCAGGGAGCCGAAGAAGAGGAGGTAGAGGAGGGCGCCGAGGGCGCGCGAGGTGGGAGGGCCGGCCATCCGCTCGCCGAGGCAGAAGCTGAGCAGGAGGAACATGGCGCCGGCGCTCAGCATCTGGGTGGCGGTGGACATGAGCCCCGTGGCGAGCGGGAGGCGGCGCGCCCAAATGGAGCCGAAGGCCCAGCTCATCGGCGCCACCAGCAGCGCGAGCGTGGCCCAGGGGTTGCCGCGCAGGTCTCCTCCCAGGTTGAGGAGGATGATGCCTCCGAAGCCGAGCGCCAGGCCCCAGCGCTCGGTGGGCCCGGGCCACTGGCCGAAGAAGCCGCCGAAGAGCGCGGCCCACAGCGGCAGGCTGCCCACCACCACCGCGGCCACGCTCGAGGGCACCCACTGCTGGGCGAACATGACGCCCCCATTGCCCATCACCAGCAGGAGGAAGCCCACCAGCGCCCCTCCGGCCCACTGGCGTGAGGTGGGACGGGCCCGGCCGCGCAGGCGGAGCACCGCGTACAGCAGGCCGCCGGCCAGGGTGAAGCGCAGCCCTCCCAGCAGGAAGGGGGGGAAGCTCTCCATCGCGAAGCGGATGCCCAGGTATGTCGAGCCCCAGATGAAGTAGAGGGCGAAGAGGCAGAAGAGGAGCAGCGCCGGGTGGGCGCCGGGGGAGGGGGCCACCGGCAGCGAAGCCGGGGGCAGGGCAGAGGAGGTGGTGGACAAGGCGGCGCGCTTCTAACGCCCCTGCTTCTTCCTGGCGATGTGGGCTTGCGCCATACCCGCTGGGGAGAGGCTTCCGCCGTGGGGTCGACTGACTGCCTGTCAAGGAGGCGGCAGGCGCAGCGGTGGGGATTGAACCTTGCCGGCCACCTCCTTAAGCTTCCAATTGAGATGTCCGAAGAGCTGGGTGAGCGAGCGAAGGAAGTCCTCCGCGCCGTCGTTCAGGAATACATCAGCACGGGAGGGCCGGTGGGCAGCCAGCAGCTTGCCCGGCGGCCCGAGTTCGACGTCTCGTCGGCCACGCTGCGCAACGTGCTGGCGGACCTGGAGGCGCTCGGCTTCCTGGAGAAGCCACACACCTCGGCCGGTCGGGTGCCCACGGACCGCGGCTACCGCTTCTTCGTGGACACCATGGTGCGGATGAAGGAGCCGGCGCCGCGTGACCGGGAGTTCATCCACGCCGGTCTGGCGCAGGAGTCGGGGGTGGAGGAGCTGCTCTCCGAGGCCTCCCGCCTGCTGCACGCGCTCACCCGGCACGCGGGGGTGGTGGTGACGCCCCGCCCGGAGGCCGCCGTCTTCCACCGCGTCGAGTTCGTCCGGCTGAGGGAGAACCGGGTGCTGGCGGTGCTGGTGGGGCAGAACGGCCAGGTCCACAACAAGCTCCTCACGGTGGACTTCCCCTTCACCTCGGACGAGCTGCTCAAGGCCAGCAACTACCTCTCGGAGCTGCTGCACGAGGTGACGCTGGAGGAGGCCCGCGAGCGCATCCGCGCCGAGCTGGAGCGCGACCAGGCCCTCTACAACGCCCTCACCGCCAAGGCCCTCAAGCTGGGCGCGGCGGCCACCGAGCTGCACACCGGCGAGCGCGTCCTCATCGAGGGCACCGGCTCCTTCCTCGAGCAGCCCGAGTTCGCCGACGTGGAGCGCATGCGCGCCCTCTTCAAGGCGCTCGGGGAGAAGCACAAGCTGCTGTCGTTGTTGGATCGAGTCCACCGGGCGCGCGAGCTTCAAATCTTCATCGGCACCGAGAGCGAGTTCTCCTCCGCCGGGGACGTCTCCGTCATCGCCAGCCCCTACGGGAGTCGGGAGCAGGTGTTGGGGACGGTGGGCGTCATCGGGCCCACGCGGATGAACTACCAGCGGGTGATTCCGCTGGTGAACTTCACCGCCCAGGCCCTCTCGCTGGCGCTGGAGAAGGCGGGCTCGTAGCGAGCCTCGGTGGGGCGGGCGCGTAGACGCGAAGCGCCCCCGGGGCCAGCTCGAAGCGCACCGGGGTGCGGCCGATGAGCTCTCCATCCGCGTTGATGTCCTGGGGCGGGGTGGCGTCCACTTCCAGGCGCGAGGTGCGCAGGGCGGTGACGGCCGGATGGGCCACGTGCTCGCCGCTGCGCAGGGAGAGGGCCACGCGCGCCAGGGTGGACATGTCTCTCACGTGCCCCAGGTGAGGGTGCTCGGGGTCGGCCGAGGGCGCGGTGATGGTGTAGGCATCCAGCCAGTGGTCGTCGAGCGCGGCATCGGGAGCCACCATGTTGCCCGCGCCGTGGTAGCGGCCGTTGCCCACCACGAGCTGCAGCACCTCGAGCTCCACGGTGCCGGTGTCCGTCGTCATTCGCACGTGGAAGGGCTGGTGCTCCCAGAGCTCGGCCAAGGCGGCCACGGGGTACGCCAGCTTGCCCGCGCGCTGCTTGAGGCGTGGGGACATCCTCCGGGCGATGGCGGAGGCCAGACCGAGGCTCGCCGCGTTGACGAAGGGGTGCCCGTTGGCCAGCCCCACGTCCACCCGTGCGACGTAGCCCGCGGCGATGATGTCGCAGGCCTGCTCCAGCGAGGGGGGGATGCCCAGTGAGCGGGCGAAGTCGTTGGCGGTGCCCAGGGGCAGCACGCCCAGCGTCACGTCGCGGCCGAGCAGGTGGGGGAGCGCGCCGCTCAGCGTGCCATCACCGCCGCCGATGAGGATGCGCCGCACGCCCTCGTCCAGGGCCTGACGCAGCACCGACTCCATGCGCCTGGGGCGGGAGAGCCGGTAGCAGCCGGCCAGGGGAATGCCGCGCGTGGAGAGGGCCGTGAGCACCGCCGGGAAGGCCTCGCGGCCCCTGCGGCACCTGGCGTTGACGACCACGAGCGCCGGCCCTTCGTCGGAGGCGCGGCGCTCGGTGGGCTCGGTGAGAGCGATGTCCGGGTGCGCATCCATGGCCATCGGAGTCAACCTGCGCACCGACGGGCCCGAGGGCCATGGAGGGCGGAGGAGAGGGCGGGGGCCCGCTCCTTACTGGGCGCCCTGGCCCTCGATGATGCGGCGCTGGATTTCCTGGCGCAGCGGCAGGGCCTCCTCGTTGCTCAGGTGGCCGTCGCCATCGGTGTCGTACTGGGCGAGCAGGGCCTGGCGGCGGGCGCGGGCCTCGGCGATGCGGTCCTCGCGGAGCTGGGCGCGCTCGGTGAGCTCGAGGATGCCGTTGGCGTTGGTGTCATACTGGGCGAGCAGCTCCTGGCGCTTCTGCTCCCAGGCCGCGTGGCGGGCCTCGCGGGCGGCCTGGAGCTCGGCCTCGTCGAGCGTGCCGTCCTGGTTGGCGTCGTACTTCTCCAGGGCCTGCTGGTGCAGGCGCTCGCAGCGGGCCTCCATGGCGTCCACCAGCGCGGTGCGCTCCTCGGTGGAGAGCTGGCGGTCACCATTCTCGTCGAAGGCCCAGCGCACGCGCCAGAAGGCCCACTGACGCATGCGCAGGCCCAGGCGGGAGAAGCGCGGGTGCTGGCCCTCCGGGGTGAGGTCGGCTCTGAGGGACTGGAACTCGGTGCGGTCCAGCCTGCCGTCCTGGTTGGCGTCGTACTGTTCCAGCACCTCCTGACGGCGGGCGCTGAAGTCACAGACGGCGGCGCTCTCGGGGGCCGACACGGTGGTGTCCGCGTCCTCGATGGCCATGGACGAGAGGGTGTCGGTGGAGGTGGCGGCCACGGCGTCCGCGCCGATGTCTCCAGACTCCTCGGAGGTGGTGAGGTAGGCGGCGGCCTCTCCGAGGGCGAGCTCGGTCTCGCTCGGGGCGGGGTTGCAGGCCACACTGCCCAGCGGGAGCGCGATGCAGAGGGCGGCGGTCAGCAGGCGGCGGTTCGGGATGGTGCGGTTCATGGGACTTTCTCCGGGGATTGTTGTCCGGCCTCGTTCCCATGAACCCGGCTCCCGCGAATTGGTTGCGGGGGGATTCTTTTTCCTTGTCGGGGGGCTTCGAGTAGCGCTCAGCGCGGCTCTTCATCCTTGGCCGTGGCCATCACGTCCGCGGTCCACGGCCAGTCGTCCGGCGAGGATTCGTAGTGGGCCAGCAGGTCCGAGGGGTCTCGATAGATGGCGCGGCAGCCCGCCGTGCGCAGGTCCTCCTCGGGGAAGCCGCCGCTCAGCACGCAGATGGTGCGGAGGTCCAGCTTGCTGGCCGCGAGCACGTCATAGGGCGCATCCCCCACCACCACCGTGTCGCGAGGCTCCGGCCTGCCCAGCCTCTCCAGCGCGGCGGCGAAGATGTCCGGGTGGGGCTTGCTCTTCTCCACGTCTTCCTTCTTCGTCGTGGCGTCCAGCAGGTCCTCCGCGCCGCACAGCCGTACGTAGTGCTCCAGCTCGTCACCCCGTGAGCTGGTGGCCAGCGCCACCTTCAACCCGTCCCGGCTCAGCCGCCGCAGCAGCTCGCGCACCTGGGGAAAGGGGCGCAGCTTGGGCAGGAACTCGCGCCGGAAGAGCTCGGCACGGTACTCGCGCAGCTCCTCTCCGCACTTCTCCAGCTCGTCCTCGGTGAAGAAGACGGGGAGGAGCTGGTCCGCGCCCTTGCCAATCTGGCTGCGCACGTGGGCGAAGGGGACGTCCCGGCCGAACTCCAGGAAGGCACGCCTCCAGGCCTCGGCGTGCTCATCCACCGAGTCCACCAGCGTCCCATCCACATCGAAGATGACATTGTGTACCTGGGCCATGCGCGCTCCCCGTCAGCAAGGTGGGAACGTCGCTGCCCCGGGGCAAGCCACCGTACGCCGGCCTATCGAGCCTCCTCCTCCACGAGTGTCCGATTCTGAATCTCGTAACCCTCCGGCGCCACGAGGGTGAAGGTGTCCGCGGGGAGGGCGGGGTTGAGCTCCACGAGGGAGAGCGTCATCTCCCCCACCTGCTGGCCGTCCGCCCACTGCGTCAGCCGCCGGGGTACGCACAGGGACAGGGCCTCCTCGCACTGCTCCTGCTCCACCCTCATCTCCGAGAGGGTGCCGCTGGCGCGAGCGCGCTTGCCGAGGAAGTCCAGGGAGGGCCAGCGCAGCACGTACACCACCTCCACGTCCTCGACCCCCTGGGGCCGCACCGTCAGCTCCACCGCCTGGGGGGCGAGCGCATGGGAGACGCGGCGCACGCTCACTCCCTGGCCGGGCAGCAGCGGCGCGCGGAAGCCCTCGGGGACGAAGGGGCCGAAGGTCTCCGTGAGGAAGCCGGCGCGCTTGTCCGCGGGCAGCTCGTCGCGGAAGGTGGTGAAGAGCTTGTCCGTGTCGCTGCGCTCGTAGAGGTGCTCGCCGTCCCAGGCGAAGGCTCGCGAGGCCGGCTCCCCCAGCGTGCCCAGCATCCGCTGGGGCGAGCGCCAGGCGAAGGTGAACTCCAGCGTCACCTCTCCTTCGCTCGTGGTGCCCGCGAGCTGGTAGCTGGTGAGTCGGCCGTCGCGCGCGGCCAGCCGCTGCCTCACCTGGGCGAGCAGGGCGGTGGAGTCCTCCGTGCGCTTGGAGCAGCCGGAGAGGACGAGGAGGAGCGGGAGCAGGAGTCTCGGGTGCATGGCGGAAAAAGAAGGAGGCCCCGCCGTCTCCAGCGGGGCCTCCGGGATACCACGAGTCGTGCTGGACGGCTTACTTCACCACCACGCCGGTGGCCTGCGACATCGGCACGCCGATGATGCCGCCGCTCAGGGCGAAGAGGCCGTGACGGGGGGTGGTGCCGGCGGTGAGCAGCTGCACCCGGTTGCCGCCCATGGCCTTGGCCTCGGCTACCAGCAGCTTGTTGACCACGGTGTCCAGGTCGCTCTGAACCAGGTCCACGATGTGGAAGATGGCGGTCAGGCCCAGCGCGGTGGCCTGAACGACGGCGATGGGCTCGCCACCCTCCGCCGCGATCTCGTTACCGGAGACGACCGCGGTCTCCACGCTGGTGCATGCCACGAGGCTGGTCGCCAGGAACGCCGAAACAATCGCCTTCTTCATGTTGTATCCCTCCCGATATTGAGTGCTTGCAGGCATGGCCGGCCGGCCACCCTGGCCCCCGGCGGGTCTTGTACTCCTCAAGCGGGCGGTGTCGTAGCAGACACACCTTTCAAGTCAAGCAGCGGAAACTGCGATACTCCCTGGACAACGTCGGGAGTCCAGTCGTTGAAAAGCATGGAGGGCGTTGCTACCCACGCCGAATCCCATGGAGCTCTCTCCCCCACGCCCCGCCCACCGACTCTGGCTGCATCTCACGCTGTTCGTGGTGACGGTGGGGAGCACCTCCTTCACCTTCAATCATGCCTTTGGTCTGGCGCTGCCCGCGGACCAGCGTCTGACGGGAGCGCTGGCCTTCAGCGCCGCGCTCCTGGCCATCCTCGGCACCCACGAGATGGGGCACTACGTGCTCGCGCGTCTGCACGGAGTGGACACCTCGCTGCCCTACTTCATCCCCCTGCCGTACCTGGGGGTGGGCACGCTGGGTGCCGTCATCCGCATCCGCAGCCGCATCCCCCACCGCGACGCGCTGGTGGACATCGGCGCGGCTGGACCGCTGGCGGGACTGGTGGTGGCGCTGCCCCTCATCGCCTGGGGCCTCGCCCACTCCCAGGTGGTGGACGCTCCCCCCGTGGAGGCCCCCTTCCCGGGGGAGACCTCCCTGTGGACCCTGGGGCAGGAACTCCTGCTGTGGGCCCAGGTGAAGCTCGGCCTGGCCACTCCCCTGCCGGAGCCGCTTCCCGTCTCGGGGGCGGCGTGGATCTTCGGTGACAGCCTGCTGATGCGGGGCCTGCGCTGGCTCGTCCTCGGCCCGCTGCCGGAGGGGAAGACCGTCGAGGAGCACCCGGTGGTGATTGCCGGCTGGTTCGGCCTGCTCGTCACCCTGCTCAACCTCCTCCCCGTGGGCCAGCTCGATGGAGGGCACCTCGCCTTCGCCCTCTGGGGTCGGCACGCTCGCCGGGTGGGCAAGGCCACGGCCCTGGTATTGCTCTTCCTCACCCTGTTCCACACCGCCACCTGGGGCATGTGGTTGCTGGTGACGGCCAAGGTGGTGGGCTTCGGTCATCCCGAGGTGACCGCACCGGAGATGCCTTTGGGGCTCGGGCGGAAGGTCATCTGCGCGCTATGCTTCCTCGCCTTGGCGGGATGCGCCATGCCTGTGCCCATCCGGATGGTGATCTGGTGAAGTACTTGTGCGAGACCTGTGAGCGGCTCATTCCCCCGGCGGGGTTCCGGGTGGACCAGGGTGTGCTCGTGTTGTCGTGTAGTCGATGTGGAGCCGAGACGCGCGGTCTGCCGCTGGCGGCCACCGCGCAGGGCGGCTCCCCCCCGATTCCGATTACGGCGTTGCTGGCCGAGTCTGGAGGCGGGCTCCCGGTGGGGAGAGCTTCCGCCGAGTCCGAGGTGCTCGACGAGTACGACGAGCCCACCCGGCCCATCGTGGTGCCCTCCTCACTGCTCAAGGAGCTGGAGGCCGAAGGTGGCCTGGGGGCCGCCGCGTCCGCGGAGTCTCCAGGCGTGGCGGCTTCCCGCCCGACGACGCTGTCGCTCTCCGAGGCGGAGGTGGAGGAGGCCAGAGAGGGGCAGATGACGCTGCCGCTCTCGGAGTCCGAGGTGGAGGAGGCCGCGCCGAGGCCGATGACGTTGCCGCTCTCTGAGTCCGAGGTGGAGGAGGTCACGCCGAGGCCGACGACGCTGCCGCTCACCGAGGCGGAGGTGGCGGCGGTGGAGGCGGCCGTGGAGAAGCCCGGGCCACCCGTCGCGGAGGAGGAAGCGCCGGTGCCGCGCGTCGAGGTGCTCGAGGGGCTGCCCACGTCGCCACCGCGGCTGGTGGTGCTCGAGGGGGCGGAGGACCCTTTCTCCCCGCCCTCGGGCTTCTGTCCCAAGTGCATCGCCGTGCGCAAGGAGAAGCAATCCACCTGTCCCCAGTGCGGGCTGGACTACGCGCGGTTCCGTCCGGAGGAGCACCGCCCCTCGGCGCCGGTCGCCGCCACCTGGGAGGCGCTGCAAGGGCAGTGGGAGCACCGGGGGGCGCATGACAAGGCGCTCACCCTGGCGGCGGAGCGGGGTGAGCTGGCCTCGCTGGGGCGTCTCTACCGCATCCGCCTGGCTCGCTCGCCGGAGGACACCATGGCCCAGCGCGGGCGCGAGGAGGTGGTTCGGCTGGCCTCCGCCAACTCGACCTTCACCCCCTCGGAGAAGCCCGACCGGCGCATGCGGCTGAAGCAGGCGGGGATGGGCCTGCTCTTCTTCTTCATGGTGGTGGCGGCCATCGCCCTCCTGCAGAAGATTCGCGGCATGATGGGGCGGTAGCCCTGGGGGAGGGCTCTCCGGCGGGAGGGCGAGCGGTCTTCGCGTAAAAACCGGCGGCCGGGCGGCGCGCTGTATATCCTGTCGCGCCCGTCTCTCCTCGTGCCCCCCGCCCGCAATGTCCTCACCCGCCCCCGTCGCCCGCCTCTCCGTTGACACGCTGCTCGGCCCCGGGGGAGCGCTCCAGGGCGCGCTCCCCGCGTACGAGTACCGCGAGGAGCAGTTGCGGATGGCCCTCGCGGTGGAGCGGGCCTTCGACGAGCGCGGCTACCTGCTGGCCGAGGCGGGCACGGGCACGGGCAAGACGCTGGCCTACCTGATTCCGGCGCTGCTGTCCGGGCGGCGCGTGGTGGTGTCCACGGCGACGAAGACGCTGCAGGAGCAGATCTTCTTCAAGGATCTGCCGCTGCTGAGCGAGCGGCTGGGGTTGCGCTTCGACGCGGCGTACCTCAAGGGGCGCGGCAACTACCTGTGCCTGCACCGCTACGAGTCCTTCGGGAGGGAGCCGGTGTTCGCCACGCGCGAGGAGGCGCGGTACTGGCCGCACCTGAAGGCGTGGGCGGAGCGGACGGAGACGGGGGACCGCAGCGAGCTGGAGCTGCCCGAGTCCTTCAGCGCGTGGAGCCGGCTGTCCACCAACTCGGACACCTGTCTGGGCTCGAAGTGCCCGGTGTACGAGAGCTGCTTCGTCACCCGGGTGCGGCGCCGGGCGGAGGAGGCGGACCTGCTGGTGGTCAACCACCACCTCTTCTTCGCGGACCTGGCGTTGCGCGGCCGGGGGGCGAGAGGCGAGGGCGTGCTGCCGCCGTACGAGGCCGTCATCTTCGACGAGGCGCACGCGCTGGAGGACGTGGCGGCCAGCCACTTCGGGCACACGGTGTCCAGCTTCCGGCTGGAGGAGCTGGTGAAGGATGCGCTGGCGGTGCTCCCGCCGGAGGACACGCGCTACGGGATGCTGGCGGCGCTGGTGGTGCGGCTGCGCACGCATGCGGAGAGCCTCTTCACGCAGGCGCCGCGGGTGCTGGGCCTGCACGAGGGGGAGGGAGCGGTGGCGCTGCGGCCGGAGCGGCTGGCGCGGCTGTCGGGGCCGCTGGAGCAGGTGAAGGGGGCGCTCTCGGCGCTCGCGTCCTTCACCGCCGCCGAGCGGGAGCCGGAGCTGGGGCTGCTCACCCGGCGGTGCGCGGAGCTGGTGGCGGAGCTGAGCTTCCTGGAGAAGGTGGAGTCGCACGAGCACGTGTACTGGGCGGAGGCGCGTGGGCGGGGCGTCTTCCTGCGGGCCAGCCCCATCGAGGTGTCCCGGGAGCTGCGGGAGCGGCTCTACGGCGGGGTGGACACGGTGGTTTTCACCTCGGCGACGCTGGCGACCGAGGGGCGCTTCGACTTCTTCGCCCACCGCCTGGGGCTGTATGACGACGAGGGCGAGCCGGTGACGAGCGTGCGCACGGTGGCGGTGCCCAGCCCCTTCGACTTCGAGGAGCAGGCCGCGCTCTACCTGCCCACGCACCTGCCGGACCCCAGCGCCCCCGGCTTCATCGAGGCGGCCTCGGAGGAAATCGTCCGGCTGTGCGAGGTGACGGGAGGCCGGGCCTTCGTGCTCTTCACCTCCCTGCGCAACATGGAGCGGGCGCACGCGCTGGCCTGCAACCGGCTGCCCTACCAGGTGCTGCTGCAGGGCGAGCGGCCCAAGCAGCAACTGCTGGAGTCCTTCCGCGAGCAGCCGAGCGTCCTCTTCGCGGCCCACAGCTTCTGGGAGGGCGTGGACGTGCCGGGCGAGGCGCTGAGCCTGGTCATCATCGATCGGCTGCCCTTCGCCTCGCCGGGAGACCCGGTGGTGGCGGCGCGCATCCGCCAGCTCGAGTCCCGGGGCCTGGAGGCCTTCGGCGGCTACCAGCTCCCGCAGGCGGCGCTGGCGTTGCGCCAGGGCTTCGGCCGCCTCATCCGCACCCGCGCGGACCGGGGCATCGTCGCCCTGTTGGATCGCCGCATCGTGACGAAGAGCTACGGGCGCGCCTTCCTCTCCAGCCTCCCTCCGGCGCGTCGCCTGGATGACCGCGAGGCGCTGGAGGCGTGGTTCCAGTTCGAGTGAGTCCGCGCCCCGGCGCGGAGAGTCGCCTCTAGAAACGACGAAGCCCGGCTGCCCCTGGGAGGGCGCACCGGGCGCTCGTATCAGTCAGGATGTAGGGTGGGAGCGGACAAAGAGCCCCCGCGGCACTCCCGTCCGCGGAAGAGCAGGGGAGGGGGTGTCCTCCCCTGTGGGATGAGTGGCGACTACAGCTCGCGCGACATCAGCAGGCGGAGCTTGCCGGACTTCTTGGACACCACCGTGGCCACGGTGGTGAAGCCCTGGGTCCGGTAGAAGCTGACGGCCGGTGCGTTGGCCGGGTCCACCCGGAGGGCGATCGTCTTGCGGAACATGTCGCGAGCCACGTCGAGGGCGTGGTTGAGCACCAGCCGCCCGAGTCCGCGGTGGCGCAGCTCCGGCCGGACGACGATGTTGCGCATGTAGGCCGCGCCGGGAACAGGGCCGTCCCGCTCCACGGTGACGTAGCCGACCACCTGGTTCTGGAGCCGGGCCACGTGGACGAAGGGGCGCAGGGCGGTGAGGGCCTTGAGGCTGTCCTCCAGCGTCTCTCCCCGGCTCTTCCACGGGTCCGAGCCGGCGCGCAGGGCCGCCACGGCCGCCATGTCCTCATCGCTCGGCACGGCGAACTTCAACGCCGCCGCCAGGTCGTTCGGCAGGTTGGTCATCTCCGGCACTGGCATCGCTCCCACCTCCACGCCCGGGTCCACCCGCTTCATCGTCATGCCTTGCTCCTCCATACGCTACGATCCTAACCGTTTCTCCGGTGCTCATGCACGTCTCAGGTGCAGCGTACATTTCCCCCCACCGCATGGGGGCCCGGATTCTTGCAAACTGCGCATGTGCCCCCGCCATTCCAACCGACTGTCCCTGGCCCAGCGACTTTGCAACCCCGAGGGGGGGCGGGGGCCGCTTTCAATGGCGAACACGTTTCATTATAAAAACCAGCCCGCCTGGGGCGGATTGGCTGAACCTCCCCCTTCCTCCTTCTTCCTTCCGCCAGCCTGAGCTCCGCCCGTGCAACTCAACCACGCCCAGCGCGAACTCACCCTGAAGATCGTCTACTACGGCCCGGGGCTGAGCGGGAAGACGACGAATCTGCGCTTCATCCATTCCCGGGCCCGCCCGGAGGTGCGAGGCCGCCTGCTGAGCGTGGAGACGCACGAGGACCGGACGCTCTTCTTCGATCTGCTGCCCGTCTTCTTCACCAGCAGTTCGGGCTTCAAGGTGAAGCTCAAGCTCTTCACCGTGCCCGGGCAGGTCATCCACGATGCCACGAGGCGGGTGGTGCTGCAGAATGCGGACGCGGTGGCCTTCATCGCGGACAGCCGGCGCAGCGCCACCGAGGAGAACAACGCCTACTGGCGCATGCTGCAGGCGAACATGCGAGAGATCGGCCTGGAGCCATCGCAGGTACCCGTGGTCATCCAGTTCAACAAGCAGGATCTACCGGATGCCCGGACGGAGGAGGAGCTGGACGAGGCCCGCCGCAAGGGCGCCCAGCCGGTGGTGGGGGCGGTGGCTCTCCGTGGCGAAGGGGTGATGGAGACGTTGCACGCGGTGGCGCAGTCGGCCTGGCGCCACCTGGACGAGCGCATGCGGCTGGCGCGCAACATCGGCCTGACGGAGAAGGGCTTCCTCACCCACATCTTCCAGCAGATGGAGCTGCGGGGCACGACCCTGGAGTCCCTCTATCCGCCGGAGAAGCCGGGATGAGTAGTGCCGATTCCGAGGGGCGCGGGCTGGAGCGCGAGGAGCCCGTGCTCGATCGCAAGCTGGGTCTGGCGGAGATGCTGGACGTGCCCGCCCTCGACGAGGTGGTGCGCGGCCTGGCCGAGCTGTATCGGGTGGGTATCCGGGTGCTGGACGAGCGGGGAGCGCGGCTGGTGGAGGCGCGAGGCGGCAACGGGGACCTCTGTGGCCTGGTGGGGGGCTGCCGCGAGGGTCGCTCGCGCTGTGCCGCCCTGATGACCCGGGTGGACGAGGGCCCCGTGTCACCCACGCCGGGCGTGTGGACCCTTTCAGGGGTGAGCCCTCTCGGTGGGGAGCCGACGGTGGTGCCCTGCTTCACGGGCCTGCGCTACCTGGTGCTGCCGGTGCTGTGGGAGGGAGACGTGCTGGGGCGGGTCGTCCTCGGCCCCTTCGCGCCCGATACGCTGGTGGGGCCGCCGCCCTCGCTGCGGGAGGTGGAGGGGGTGGAGCTGGCGCGGGCGGGGGAGCTGCTGGCGGCCTTGGGCCGTCTCTCGGAGGAGCAGGCGGGACGGATGCTGGCGCACCTGGCCCAGGTGGTTTCGGCGCTGCTGGTGGCCGGGCAGAAGTCGTACCTCGTGGGACAGCTCCACCTCGAGGCGATGATGGCATCGCAGCGAGACCTGGAGCAGCAGAACGCCCAGCTCCAGCGCCTCAACCAGCGGCTGACGGAGGCGGATCGCCTCAAGTCCAGCTTCCTGGGCACGGTGAGCCACGAGCTGCGCACGCCCCTGGCCTCCATCATCGGCTACTCGGAGATGCTGGCCGAGGGACTGGTGGGGGAGCTCAACCCGGAGCAGCTCCAGTTCGCGCGCACCATCGTCGACAAGGGCAACTCGCTGCTCAAGCTCATCGCCTCCATCCTCGACATGAGCCATATCGAGTCCGGCAAGGTGCGGCTGGCCTTCGAGTGGGTGGAGGTGGCGGAGATGCTGCGCGGCGCGGTGACGTCGGTGACGCCGCAGGCGCAGCGCAAGGGCCTGGAGCTGCACCTGGAGGGGGCGGAGGAGGCGCTGCCGCCGGTGACGGCGGACCGGGAGAAGCTGCAGCAGGTGGTGGTGAACCTGCTGGCCAACGCGGTGAAGTTCACCCCGGGAGGAGGCCGGGTGGACGTGCGGCTCTCGGGGCTGAAGTTCCAGCCGGAGCTGGGCATGGCCGGCTACCGCATCGAAGTGGAGGACACGGGGGTGGGCATCGCGGAGGAGCAGCGCGAGCGCATCTTCCAGAGCTTCTATCAGGTGGACTCCGGCCCCACGCGGGCGTACGGCGGCGCGGGGCTGGGGCTGGCCATCGTGAAGAGCTACGTGGAGGGGCACGGCGGACAGGTGGGGGTGCGCAGCGAGATGGGGCGGGGTTCGTGCTTCACGGTGGTACTGCCACGGGAGCCGCCGTCGTCGGGGCAGGGGCCGGTCTACATCCCTCCGCCCGCCTCCGAGCCGGACCGATTCTGATGGGCCAGGGCGAGTTCTCCCTCATCGAGCGCTTCCTCTCCCACTTTCCCCGGGCGAAGGTGCAGGTGGGACCGGGAGACGACTGCGCCGTCCTCGCCCCCGGCAAGGGCGCGCAGTGCGTCACCATCGACGCGTTGGTGGAGGACGTACACTTCACCCGGGCGCACTTCACGCCGGAGGACATCGGTCACAAGGCGCTGGCGGTGAACCTGTCGGACCTGGCGGCGATGGGGGCGCGGCCGCGCTGGTTCCTCTGCGCGCTCGCGCTGCCTCGGGAGCTTCCCCGGCGCGCGTTGCTTGGCCTGGCTCGGGGCATGAGCGCGCTGGCCGAGGAGCACGGGATTGCCCTGGTGGGAGGCAACTTCACCTCGGCCCGTGAGCTCTCCATCACCATCACCGCCGCCGGCGAGCTGCGCACCTCCCCCATCACCCGCTCCGGCGGCCGGCCAGGGGACGTGCTGTACGTCTCCGGCACCCTCGGGGAGGCCCGGCTGGGCCTTCTCCACCTCCAGGAGGGCCGGCGCCGCTCCTCCGCCATCCTCCGGCAGAAGCGCCCCCGTCCCAGGGTGGCCCTCGGCCTGCTGGCCGCGCGCTTCGCCTCCGCGGGGTTGGATATCTCCGATGGTCTGGCGCAGGACCTGGGCCACCTGTGCCGGGCCTCTGGCACGGGCGCCGAGCTGGGCCTCTCGCTGCTGCCCCTCTCCCCGGCCGTCCGCGCCGCGCTCGGACCCCAGGGAGCCCTCGCCGGCGGCGAGGACTACGAGCTGCTCCTGGCCATCCCACCTTCTCGCACCTCCGCCTTCGAGAGGGCCTGCGGGCGGGCGGGGGAGCGGGTGACGCGGATCGGCCAGCTGACGGGGGGTCCTCCAGGACTCATCCGGGAGCTGGGGGGGCGCTCGCTGCGTCTGCCCGCCGGGTTCGATCACTTCCGAAACGGCCGGACGGATTGACCCTGCCGGAAGGTAGGGCTAAACCGGCAGACTCTGTCGAGCAGTTCCTCGGACAAGCCTACCGTGCGCCGCCCTCTTCGCGACGATCTCTCTTCCGGTCATTCTCCCAGGCGTGAGCCCACGCATCGGTTGATGCGGGTCGCCGACGCCGCCAGCGGTGCTCGGGAGTTCTCCCTGCATCAGAAGATATTCAGCGGCTACTTCCTGCAGGGGGGGGTGCTGACCTTCGCCATCATCGCCAGCGAGGGGCTGGACTTCTGGATGCGCATCACCGGGGCGGTGGCCATCACCCTCACCCTGGCGCTGTCCCTGCCGCGGTTGCTCGCGCGGGTGACGCGGGTGCGGGTGCTGTCCAACTCCGCCTTCGAGATCTCCCAGGGCGACCTGTCCAAGCCGCTGGTGCCGGACTCGCGCACGGGCCTGACGCGCGATGAAATCTACGAGCTGACGCTGGCCATCAGCAAGATGCAGGAGAACCTGCGCGAGCTGGTGGGGAAGATCCAGGACACCGCCAAGAGCGTGGCGGACACGGCGAAGGACCTCCAGAGCTCGGCGGAGAACGTCAACGGGACCAACGAGGACGTGGGCCTGTCGATGGAGAAGATCGCCAAGGGGGCGGACGCGCAGTCCCAGTTGGTGGGCAGGGCCTCCAAGGTGATTACGGAGATGGCCGGCAGCATCCAGCGCACCGCGGCGAGCGCGGAGGACGCGGCCCGCACGGCTGCGGAGACGAGCAGCGCGGCGGAGAACGGCAGCAAGGCGGCGCTGCTGGCCGGCGAGAAGGTGAAGAAGGTCTTCAACCGGATCGAAGCGGCCAGCCAGCAGGTGTTCGCCTTCGGGGAGAAGACGCAGGAGATCTCCAAGATCGTCGACGCCATCACCCAGGTGGCGCAGCAGACGAACCTGCTGGCCCTCAACGCCACCATCGAGGCGGCGCGCGCGGGTGAGTACGGCCGCGGCTTCGCGGTGGTGGCCGACGAGGTGCGCAAGCTGGCCGAGAGCGCCGGGCGCTCGGCGGAGCAGATCTCCAAGCTGGCGCGCGACATCTCCGGCCAGTCCATCTCCGTGGTGAGCGCCATGAAGGAGGGCATCGAGGAGCTGGCCGAGGGCCGGGAGGACCTCACCGGCATCGTCCACTCCATGGGCGCCATCACCGACACCGTGCGCAAGGTGGCCGAGAAGGTCCACCTCATCTCCGACAGCTCCCGCGAGCAGCTCAAGGGCAGTGAGGAGATGGTGAAGGCCATCGAGGAGATCTCCCTCGTCGCTCGGGACAACGCCTCCTCCACCGAGGCCATCCAGGCCGTCATCCAGGAGCAGACCAGCGCCATGTCCCGGATGACCTCCCTGGCCAGCGAGCTGACCAACCTCTCCATCGAGCTACAGAGCGTGGTGCGGAGCTTCCGCCTCGGGTGAGACTTTCCTCCCTGCCTGCCTCCCGGAGGGGAGAAGCGGGGCCCGGGCGGCCGATTGCTTCCAGGGATTTCCCTGGACCCATGAGCTGCTGGTAGAAGGAGCTTCGTGCGGCACGTCATCTTCCGGGTGGAGAAGGAGCGCTACGGGTTGCCGCTGGCGGCGGTGAGGGAGGTGGTGGTGCCCCCGGAGCGTTTCAGCAGGGTGCCTCGGGCGCCGGAGGCCGTGGCGGGGGTGATGAACCTCCGCGGGCGGGTGGTGACGGTGGTGGAGTTGCGTCAGTTGCTGGGGTTGCCAGATGGCTCGACTCCCCCGGCCCGGGTGGTGCTGCTGGACCGGGGTCGGAGGGATCTGGGCTTGCTGGTGACGGACGTGGATGGGATTGAAGAAGTGGAGCGGGTAGGTTCGGCTCCGGGCAAGGCGGTTCCGGCGGTGCGGGGAGTGGCCCGGTTGAAAGGTCTGGCCGTAACGGTGCTGGATCCAGAAGGACTGGATTCCGCGGTCGTTGGACTCATTACGGCCCCTCAGAAGTGAGTTCCGTCCCAGGTGGGGCGGGTGGTAGTGTCCGCGGTCCTCTCGGGGCCTTAGTGCGGAGGCGGAGCTGCAATGGCTAAGCGGGTGCTGGTCGTCGATGATGCCATCTTCATGCGCAACATGATCAAGGACAT
>QKJM01000487.1 GCA_003249315.1 Archangium sp. | reverse complement strand
GTCGCTGGAGACGCGGGCCCGAGCCTACCTGCACTCCAACTGCGCGGGCTGTCATCGGCCCAATGGCCTCGGCGGCGGCACGGCGGACCTGCGCTACGAGGTGCCCCTCGCGGAGATGAACATCTGCAACGTCACGCCACAGCAGGGAGACCTGGGCATCTCGGGCGCCCGGTTGCTGGTTCCCGGCGCGCCGGAGCGCTCCATCCTCTCGGTGCGCATGCACTCGCTGAACATCCACCGCATGCCCCCGCTCGGCACGCAGGTGGTGGACACCGCGGGGCTCGCGCTCATCGACGGGTGGATCCAATCGCTCCAGGGCTGCCCTTCGGTCACTCCTCCGTGAGGAGCTCGTGTACCAGGTCGCGCAGCTCCTGGGCGGAGAAGGGCTTCTCCCGTCGCTGGTTCTTCACGCGCGCGAGGAACTCGCGGGCCTGGGGCGTGAAGGCGCCGCCGGTCAGGAACACCATCCTGTCGGCCAGCTCGGGCGCGCGGCGGGTGAGCTCCTCGTGCAGCTCCATCCCGCTCATCTCCGGCATCATGACGTCGCAGAGGATGACGTCGAAGCGCTCTCCGCCGAGGATGCGCGTGAGGGCCTCTCGCGCGCTGGTGAGCGTCACCACCTCGTGCTCGCGCTGGAGCGTGCGCCGGATGGCCATGCCGATCATCGGCTCGTCATCCACCACGAGCAGCCGCCCGCGCCGCGGAGCCACGGACCGGACGGGGGCCACCCTCAGCGTGGCCTCTCGTCGCGCGGAGGCGGTGGCGGGCAGGATGACCCGGAAGGTGCTGCCCTTTCCCAGCGCGCTCTCCACCTCCATCCTTCCGCCAAAGCTGGTGATGATGCCATGGCAGATGGACAGGCCGAGCCCCGTCCCCATTCCGACGGGCTTGGTCGTGAAGAACGGCTCGAACACGCGCGCGAGGTGCTCCTCGGACATGCCCGCTCCCGTGTCGCGCACCTCGACCACTACATCCCCGTCGAGCCGCTGGGTGACGATGCGCAGCTCGTTGTGCTCCACGTTCCCCTCGCCGATGGCCTGGGCCGCGTTGACGATCAGATTGAGGAACACCTGCCCGAGGCGACCCTCGTCCGCGTCGACCAACAACCGCTCCGAGTAGTCTCGCACCAGCCGTGCGCGGTGCCGCAGCTCGTTCCACGCCATGCCGATGGCGGTCTCGAGCACGCGGTGGACGTCCACGGGCTCGGTCCGTACCTGCTCCTCCGTGCGTGAGAACAACTTGAGTTGCCGGACGATGTCGCGCACGCGGGTGGCTCCCAGCAGGGCATCGGAGAGCAGCTTGTAGAGTTCCCCCCGCTCGTTCGCGGGCAGCTCCAGCCGGGGGAGCACTTCCTCCTCCAGGAGGCAGAGGTTGGAGAGGGTGAAGGCGAGGGGGTTGTTGATTTCATGGGCGATGCCCGCCGCGAGCGTCCCGAGTGAAGCCATGCGGTCCGCCAGCATCAGCCGGGCCTGGAGCTGCTTCTGCTCGGTCAGGTCGCGCACGAGCAGCACCCGACACGGCTGGCCCTCGAACACCACGGGGAACCAGATGCACTCCACGGGGATTCGACGGCGGCACTTGCTCAGGAGGATCATCTCCCAGAGCGCCGCCGAGCGGGTGGCGCGCAGCCTCGGGATGGAGCTCTGGTCTTCCGGTGGGACGAAGGTCTTCTGCAGCTCGGCCAGCGTCAGGCCCAGCAGCTCTTCGGCGGATGCGCACCCGAGCAGGGAGACGAGCGACGGCGAGGCGTAGAGGAGCCGCTCTCCGCTCAGCACGCAAATCCCATCGGGCAGGCGCTCGATGAGCTCGCGGAAGCTCGCCTGGGAGCGGCGCAGCGCCTCCAGGGTGCGCGCGTGCTGGAGGGCATAGCGGATGGAGCGGGCGAGGAGCGTCGGGGTGAGCTGCGACTTCTCGAGGAAGTCGGTGGCCCCGGCCTCCAGGGCCTGGTGGTCGAGCTCGTCATCCTCCTGGCCCGTCAGCAGGATGATCGGACCCAGCCATCCCCGCTGTCGTACCTGCCCGAGCAGCTCGAGCCCGGTGGTCGCCCCGAGGCGGTAGTCGAGCAGGAACACGTCCGGCTGGAAGGACTCCAGCGCGGCGAGCGCCTGCTCGGGCCGTGACACCCATTCGAGCTCCATCCGTCCCGCGCCGAGGGCGCGCAGGGTGTCCCGCACCAGTACGAAATCATCCTCGTCGTCCTCGACGAGGAGGACGCGGACCGAGGCGGGCTGGCTGGCGCGGGCCAGGAGTCTCATGAGGAGTGGGAGGAGGGAGGCAGCTCGACGAGCTGGAACCAGTGCTTGTCGAGCACCTTCACGACGTCGGTGAGCCCATCGAAGGTGACGGGCTTGGTGATGAAGCAGTTGGCCCCGAGGTTGTAGGTGCGGAGGATGTCCTCCTCGGTCTTGGAGGTGGTCAGGATGACGACGGGGATGTGCCGGAGCGCCGGGTCGGACTTGATTTCCTGCAGGGCCTCGCGACCGTCCTTGCGGGGCATGTTGAGGTCCAGGAGGATGAGCCCGGGGCGAGGGGAGTCCTTCGGGTCGGCGTAGCGGCCGCGGCGGTGCAGGTAGTCGAGCAGCTCCTCGCCGTCCTCCACGCACCGCAGATCGTTGGCGAGACGGCTCTCCTGCATCGCACTGCGGGTGAGCTCCCGATCGTCCGCGTCATCATCGGCCATCAGGATGGTGACGGGCTTGCGTTGTTCCATGGGTCGGACTCCTCAACTGTGGGTGGCTTGTTCGATCGGCAGCGTGATGGTGAAGGTGGCCCCCTGCCCGGGGGAGCTCCGCACGCCGATGGTGCCGCCGTGCCGCTCGACGATCTTCCGGCAGATGGCCAGGCCGATCCCGGTTCCCTCGTACTGGTTGCGCCCGTGCAGGCGCTGGAACACGTTGAAGATGCGGTCCGCGTACTTCTCATCGAGGCCGATGCCGTTGTCCTCCACCACCAGCTCGCACTGCCCGGTCGCCTCGTGGGTGGTGCCGCGCACCCTGACGGCGGGCGCCACGTCCTCCTGGCGGAACTTGAGCGCGTTGCTCAAGAGGTTCTGGAGCAGTTGCCGCATCTGGAGTGGATCGGCCTGGAGGGAGGGCAGGGGCTCGAGCGTGACGGTCGCTCCCGCCTTGTCGATGGTGCTCTCCAGGTCCTCCAGCACCTCGCTCGCGAGCTGATGGAGGTCCACCGGGGTGAAGGGCTGGGACTTCGACGCCACCCGCGAGAAGGCGAGCAGGTCGTCGATCAACCTGCGCATCCGGGTGGCGGCGCCGTGCATCCGCTCCAGGTAGTCGAGCCCGGTGGGGCCCAGCTCGGACGCGGACGTGGCCTTCAGTCGCTCGCCGAAGGTCTGGATCTTCCGCAGCGGCTCCTGAAGATCGTGCGAGGCGACGTACGCGAAGCTCTCCAGCTCGCGGTTGGATTGCTCCAGTCGGAGCTGGACCCTCTTGAGGTCGGAGATCTCCGTGGTGATCATCGTGAAGCCGATGATCTCCGAGTCTGCGCGGATGGGTCCCGCCCGCACCGCGAACCACTGAGAGCCGAACCGGGCCTGGGCCTGGGTCTCGTAGCCGAGGGTCTCTCCATCCTCGAGGACCCGGCGGATGTAGCCGCGGATCCTCTCGAGGTCGTCCGGGTGGGCGAAGTCGAGGACGCTCCGGCCCATCATCTCCGCCACGGTGATGCCCGGCTGGCTGAAGTTGATGTAGCGGATGATCGAGCGGGTGTCGCAAGTGAGCATGATGCTCGGCGATTGCTCGACCAGTGACTGGATGCCGAAGGCGTCGGCGATGGGAGTCCGTCGCGACCCGAGTTGGTAGGAGAGCTGGTTGAGCGCCGCGGCCAGCGGGGCCAGCGGTCCTGCCTCCACGGCACATCGGGCGTTTGGCTCGCTGGCGGCCAGCCTGGAGATGAGCTGGAGAAGATCCTCGATCGTCGTCTCTTGCATCAGAGCCGTTCACCACCGGGGGGTGTGGGTGAATCCAGGCTCCGATTCTAGCATGTACTCAGAATCTGATAAGGCGTGCGTCAGGGACGACCCGGGGCTGCCCCGTGTCCGGGCAGGCGGCTCGTGAGAGGCAGGGGCTTCGTGTTCACCGAGAGTGAGAGGTCGTCAGCGCTCGGCCACTACGACGAAGTGTTCGTCGATATGGCGGGCCTCCGAGGCATGCGAGACGCGGAACTCATACCGTCCGGGCTTGTGGATCCTCACGCGGAGTGGTTGCGCGGACGGTCCGCTGGGGGCCTCGAACTGGTGCAGGCAGCGCTCGCCCTCGCAGCTCACGAGCTGCAGGGACGGAAGGTGCTCGGAGTGGTGCTCGTGGAAGTCCATCTCCACGGGCGTCTCCATGTGGACCAGGGCCGTGCCCTCGGGGTGATCGTCGATGCTCCAGGGGAGTTCGATCCACCCGGAGCCCTCGCTGGGGAGCTGGATGGCCAGGTACCGGGAGGGAAGGAGCTCCCGCGTGCGGCTCTGGAGGTCGCCCTCGCCGAGTTGGAGCAACCCTCCCACCAGCAGCACGGCGGCCAGGGCCGCTCCCAGCGCCATCCGGAGCGAGGGAGGG
>QKJM01000210.1 GCA_003249315.1 Archangium sp. | reverse complement strand
ACCGGAAGGCCTTCTTGTACTCGGTAGCGGCCATGTCCAGGTCGCCACGCTTCTGGGCATCGTCGCCCAGACGCTCCAGGAACTCCGCCTGCTTCGGATCCCTCGCCTC
Organism: Archangium sp.; assembly: GCA_003249315.1. GTDB lineage: Bacteria > Myxococcota > Myxococcia > Myxococcales > Myxococcaceae > QKJM01. The sequence goes on along the minus strand of QKJM01000210.1, from coordinate 4,451 downwards.
CAGGGGAAGCTCCTCCTCGTAGGAGGGAACGGTGGCCGAGCCCTGCCCGGGGAGGGGCGCATTGGGCGGCGGGACGAAGGTGTCCGGGCTCTGCGCGTTCCACGAGGAGTACAGCCAGTAGCCTCCGCCAGCGAGCGCCACCACGAACAGGGTGAGGATGAGCGCCTTGAAGAAGCCGAAGCCGCCCTCGGCCTCCGGAACGCTGGGCACCATGGCCTCCGTCTCGGAGGCCTCCCTGGGAATCTGGAGGGTGGGAAGCGGCGCGCGCTCGGCCCTCATCGGAGGGGCGGCACTGCGCTCCCGCTCCGGGCGGCTCGGAGGAGGGGCAATCTGCGTGCGATCCTGCGGGACGGCGCGGGTGGAGGCCCCGCCGTGAAGCTGCTCGGGCATGGAGCGCACGGTGGACTCGGGCTCGCTCCAACCCGGAGAGGTGCGCAGCGCCTGGGAGGCCGTGGCTCCAGGTGTGGGCCGGCGCGGGGCATGGGAGAGCGCACCCGGACGCCGACCGGGTGGACCGGCGCGGCGCTCCCGGACCGGCTCGCGCTCCCGCTCCACCGCGAGCAGTTCGGCCTTGAAGGCCTCGGCATCGGCCGGCCGGTCGTTCGGATCCTTTGCCAGGGCCCGCATGATGAGCCGCTCCATGGCCGCGGAGACGCGGAGGTCCGTGCGGCGGCGGGACGGCGGGATGGGCTCCTCGGTGAGGTGCTTGGTGGCAAAGCCCACCGCGGAGTCGGAGTCGAAGGGCAGCCGGCCGGTGAGGAGCTGATAGAGGATGACGCCCACCGCGTACAGGTCCGAGCGATGATCCAGGGTGGCGCCACGCGCCTGCTCGGGAGACATGTACTCGGGGGTGCCGCAGACGAAGCCGGTGCGGGTGAGCGCCGGCCCGTCGTCGCCGCCGTCCTGGATCTTCGCGATGCCGAAGTCCAGCACCTTCACGAAGTCCGGCTCGTTGCGGCGCTGCTCCACCATGATGTTCTCGGGCTTGAGATCCCGGTGGATGACGCCGGCGCCGTGGGCGTCGGAGAGCGCGGAGAGCACCTGACTGACGATGCGGACGATCCGCGACTCGGGCAGCGAGCCCTCCTTGCTCAGGACGGTGTGGAGATCCTGCCCGGGGACGAACTCCATCGCGATGAAGAGGGCCCCGTCCTCGGCCTGACCGAAGTCGAGGATGCTGATGGAGTTGGGGTGGTTGAGGCGGCTCGCGGCCTTGGCCTCGCGCTTGAAGCGGGCCACGGTGCGCTCGTCGCTGAGCAACGAGCGCCGCAGCACCTTGAGGACCACCAGCTTGTCCAGGGCCACCTGGCGGGCACGGTACACCTTGCCCATGCCCCCCTCACCGATGAGGGCCTCCACCTGGTACTTCTGTTCAAGGGTACGACCGACGTACTCATCCCCCTGGGGGCGTCCGAAGGACTCGCCGCAGGAGGGGCAAAAGCTGGAGATATCACCGGCATCGGCGCCGCAGCTCGGACAAAGCAAGGGACTTCTCGGATCCAGGATCGCTGAGTGGAACCCCGAACTTCCCACGAGCGTCGGGTCGCCCGCAAGGACGACAGGCAAATGCGCTCCACCCGCGCAACCGGACGGAGAGCCTGATATGTACGAACGCGCCCGCCATGGCCTACTGCCCACGTTGTGACAGCGAGAACCCCGAAGAAGCCACCCTCTGCCAGGCATGCGGTGCGCCCATGCGCTCCGGCACCCTGGTGATGGCCGCCCCCCGAATCGCCGTCCGGCCTCAGGTCGCGCTGCGAGTCGTACGGGCGGACGGAGGCCCGGAATCCGTGGTGCAGATGACCCGGGACACCCTCATCTGCGGCCAGCAGGGAGACCTGCCGCTGCCGGATGACCCCTTCGTGATGCCGCAGCAGGCCCGCTTCTTCTTCTCGGGCGACCGGCTGGCGGTGGAGGATGTGGGAGGCGCCAACGGCCTCTTCATCCGCCTGCGTCAGGAGCGGGAGCTGCCGGTGGGCGGAGAGCTGCGTCTGGGCCGGCAGCGGCTGGTGCTCGAGCCCATCCCCACCGCGGGCGTGGGGCCCGGGGGCACCCACATCTGGGGCTCACCGGATCCGGGCTACCGGCTGCGGCTGGTGCAGATTCAGGAGGGGGGCCTGCGTGGGGCGGCCTTCCCCCTGAAGGAAGGGGACAACCTGCTCGGACGCGAGCAGGGCGACATCACCTTCCCCGCGGATGGCTTCGTCTCGGGGCGTCATGCCCTGCTGCACGTGCGCCAGGACCGGCTGATGGTCCGAGACCTGGGCTCCTCCAACGGCACCTTCATGCGGCTGACGAGCCCCGTCTTCGTGGACAACGGGGACCACTTCCTCATCGGCCGCCAGCTCCTTCGGGTGGAGATGACCCAGGCGCTCTAAAGAGGTGGGGGCGGTCACGCGGGCCCTTGCGCGACCGCCTTCCCGGTGACACTACCCGTAGGACTTCTCTTTCTTCTCCTGCTCCTCCTTGCAGCGGATGCACAGCGTGGTGACGGGCCGCGCATCCAACCGCTTGGGGGAGATCTCCTCCTCGCACCGTTCACAGATGCCGAAGGTTCCATCCTCGATGCGCCCCAGTGCCCGCTCGATCTTCTGCAGCAGGAATTTCTCCCGGTCCCGGAGGCGGAAGGCCATGGACTGGGCATACTCCGAGGACGCCTGGTCGATCTCGTCGGGGAGGTCGTCGGTGTCGAAGCTTGCTTCCTCGACCAGGGTCTTCCTGGCGCTCTCGAGCAGGCTCGTCTTGCTGTCCTCGAGCAACTTCTTGTAACGCTTGAGATCTTTCTGGTTCACAGCCTTAGGCTCCGTGCTGCGGGGAAATGGGCCCGGTACCCCCAAAAAAAGGGCCGGGAAGCTTTATTCAGATGCGTTCTGGTGTCAAGGAAACCAACAGAACAGGCGGCGAGGAGGGACCCAATGAGCGATACCTCGAAATTCGACCGTGAGTTTCTGCGCGCCGCCCTCTCGCTTGCCGGGAAGGGGGACGTGGACCACTTCCTCTATATCAGCGACGTGCCCATCGCCCCGGAGGATCTCCGTCGGCAGCACGCCAAGCGGAAGCTCGTCTACGCGGTGACGTCGGCCAAGCTGGCGCAGGATCTCCTGGCGAAGAAGCAGCAGGCGCTGGTGATTCCGGCGTACGACTACTCGCGGACCGAGCGGGTGAAGGTGGCGCTGGTGAGCGCGCTGAGCCAGGGAGCCTTCAACGAGGGGGACCTGGTGCTGTGCATGACGGGCAAGCTCGGCCGCTCCCCGGACACGCTGATGCAGATGCGCATCGGCGGCTCGCTGGACGATCGGCTGGCGATCGAGGGCGTGAAGCTGGGGGACGAGTTCAACTCCCAGGTGGTGGACGCGCTCATCCAGCTCGCGCTGCAGATCGGCCAGGAGGGCTTCGAGGGGCACCCCATCGGGACGATCATCACCATCGGCGACCACACCAGCGTGATGGAGAAGAGCCGGCAGATGACGATCAACCCCTTCCAGGGGCTGTCGGAGGCCGAGCGCAACGTGCTGGATCCGAAGATCCGGGAGGCGATCAAGAACTTCTCGGTGCTGGATGGGGCGTTCGTGATGAGGGAGGACGGGGTGGTGCTGGCGGCGGGGAGGTACCTCTCGGCGTCGGACGAGGCGGTGAACATCCCCCTGGGACTGGGAGCGAGGCACGCGGCGGCGGCGAGCATCACCTCGACGACGAAGTGCATCGCGCTGGTGGTGAGCCAGACGTCGGGAGCGGTGCGCCTCTTCAAGGGAGGCAAGATCGTGCTGGAGCTGCACCAGACGGCGAGGCGGACGTAGAGCCCCTCTCCCACCGGGAGAGGGCCGGGGTGAGGGTGCCACGGCTCCCGGGTTGCCCCCCCTGAACGACCTACCCCGAGCGCTCCGCCGTCCCTCCGCGCTCCTCGCGGTAGATGTCCGCGAGCGCATGGGCCCGCTCGATCTCATCGCGAGCGGCATCCACGGCGAGCACCTTCTCGAAGCGTTCGACGCGCTCGCGAAGCGCCCCGGACACGAGGCCGCCCACGGCGAGGCGAGCCGAGGCACTCTCCCGCTCGACACGAAGCTCCGCGACCCGCTCGCCGAGCTCGGAGGCGGCCTCCAGCAGAAGCCGGGCATCGGAGTCGGCACGGGAGAGGGAGTCCCGAGTGGATTGCAGGAGGGTCTCGGCCTGGGAGCGATCGCGCTCGAGGACGGAGAGCACTCGGGCCTCCCCCTGTCCCTCGGCCTCGGTGATTCTGCGGGAGAGTTCCTCCAGCCGCTGGAGGTACCGCGCCTCGGAGCGACCCAGGTCTCCCTTGAGGGCCAGTAGGGTGGCGGCGGACTTGCGGATCTCCGCCCCCTGGCGCTCCAGATCCTCGATGAGCTGGTCGAAGGCCGCGAGCGGATCCACCCGCCTGTCGGGCTCCTTCTTCCTCCTGCGCCACCAGTCGAAGAGCATGTCCGGGGGAGAGT
>QKJM01000940.1 GCA_003249315.1 Archangium sp. | reverse complement strand
CTCATCCTCATGGACCTCTCCCTTCCTCGCATGGACGGCTGGGAGGCCACCCGGAGGCTGCGGCAGCTCCCCTCCTCCGCCAACCTCCCCATCATCGCCGTCACCGCTCACGCCGGGCGCGAGTACCAGGAGCAGGCGGAGGCCGCCGGCTGCGACGCCTACCTCACCAAGCCCTTGGATCGCGACTCATTGCTCGAAACCATTCGCAAACATCTCGGGAGAAATCATGTCTGAAGCCTCGGTACCCACCCTCCGCGTCCTCGTGGTGGACGACGATCCGGATCAGCTCGACCTGGTCCGCCGGACGTTGGGCACCCACGGCTTCGAGGTGCATACGCACAACTCGGCGCTGGGCGTGAGCAACATGGTGCGGACGAGCGCTCCGGATCTCGTCCTGCTGGACGTGGACTTCCCCGCGCTCAAGGGAGACAAGGTGGTGAGCCTCGCCCGCCAGTACGCGCCGCGGGACACCAAGTTCATCCTCTACTCCGCCTTCGACGAGGCCCAGCTCCGCACCCTCGCCCTCTCCTCCGGCGCGGATGGCTACCTCTCCAAGAGCGTCCAGGGCGAGGAACTCGTCCGCAAGCTCTCCGCCATCCACAACCGCGGTCGCCGCCTCCTCACCTGAGCACCCACTCCCAGGGCGAATAGACTCTTCACTCTCCGTATGTTACTTTTTGGCTGCAACTTTACAGCCAGAGGGCAACAGCATGCACGGTCGATTGAGAGTCCTATGTGGAATGGCCTTGGTGGCTGCCCTGGTCCCCATGGCCTGTGGGGGTCGGGCCGAGGAGGCGGAGGGTTCCATGGGGGTCGCGGTCGGGGCCGCCAGGGACAGGCCCTCTGACCGGGGGGTGAGTGTCACCCTGGAGGTCCTCTCCCCCGCGGACGTCACCGGCCCGGACGGGAAGAGCAGTGTCTGTATAAACGAGACCTGGTCGGGGGATTGCGACCATGAGCTGTCGGGGGCACCCCAGTCGGTCCGCGTCCCGCTGAAGGGCTCGGCCCGCGTCGTGGCGCCCTATCATTTCGACGTCGCCGAGCTCGAGAGGCGCAAGGAAGCCGGGGGCGGGGGCGAAATCAGGCTCCTCCTCACCAGCGAGGTACCGGGGTGTGACGTCAGCGAGGATCCTCCGCTGGCCATGTGGGCCGACATGGTCGCCTTCTGGCGGAGCGTCACTCTGAGCGAGGGAGACACGCTGCTGTCCTGGGACATGACGGGCGCGAATGCCGCCCTCTTCGACGCGGACGGCTGCGCGCAGAGCCAGGCTCCGGTCGACCTGCGGATGAACATCCAGCTCCCGCTCCTCCACTCCAACGGCAGGCCCACCTTCACCTTCGCCCAGATTGGCACCACGGCGGGAGAGAATGTCCACCTGCTCCCTCCCCTCACCCTCACCAACAGCCGGCCTCGCGCGAGCGCCCTGGACTTCGTGTTCGTCATCGACTCCACGGGCAGCATGAGGGACGACATCGCCGCGGTGAAGGCCGCCTCCATCGAGCTGATCGACGCGCTCTTCACCGACGTGCCCGAGGCCCGCCTCGCCATCATCGACTACAAGGATCTCAGCCAGCCCCCCTACGGCGGCACCAGTGACTATCCCTATCGTCTGGTGCAGGACTTCTCCAACGACCGTGCCCAGGTGGTCAGCGCCATCTCCAGCCTCGGGGCCTCGGGCGGAGGAGACGTCCCGGAGTCCGTCTACTCGGCGTTGATGGCGGCCCTCCAGCGGCCCCCGGACCACCTGGGCAACGCCTTGAGCCCCTGGCGCGACGAGGCCCGCAAGGTCATCCTCCTCTTCGGCGACGCGCCTCCGCACGAGCCCGAGCCCATCACCGGCTACACGCTCCAGGGCGTGAAGGACGCGGCGGCCTCCGTGGAGCTGCCGGAGATGCCGGCCCTCATGAGCCGGTCCACCGCCACCTCGGGCGGAGGCGTGGCCATCTACACGCTGCAGGTGGACTCCAACCCGGAGGCACGCATCTACTTCGAGGCGCTCGCCGCCGTCACCGGGGGTCAGGCCTTCACCGCCGCCAACGCGAGCCAGGTGGTGCCCACCCTCCGGCGAATCCTGGGCGAGCTGGGTGAAGCGCCCGTGGTCGGCAACCGGCCTCCGGAGACGCGCTGGGCCCATGCGAGCGTGGACCTGCTGTGGCCCGCAAACCAGCAAATGGTGGCTGTCGACATCCTCAACGTGATGGATCCCGACGGCGGCCCGGTCACCGTGGAAATCACTCGCATCACCCAGGACGAGCCCGTGGGGGCGAGGGGCGCGCCCGGCGCCGACGCCAGCGGCCTGGGCACGGCGAGCGCCTTGCTCCGCGCCGAGCGGACCGGCAACGCCAATGGCCGCGTCTATTACATCGACTTCGTGGCGCGTGATGAGGAGGGCGCGGAGTCCGTCGGCTCGGTGCAGGTGTGCGTGCCCCACGACATGGGGCCCAACGCGGTCTGCGCCGACGATGGTCAGGAGTACGACTCGACGCGGCCCTGAGAGGGAGGGGTTCCTCCAGGAGGCCTCACACGCGCCTCCTGGAGGAAGGACCCGCGCCTAGCGGCGGGTGCTGTTGCGGTAGTCGCGGTGCCAGCGCTTGGGCAGGCGGGCACGCACGTCGCCCTGGGTGCTGGCGGACAGCTCGCGGAACTCGTAGCGGTTCTGGATCTGCCCGTCACCCACCAGGAAGCCGTTGGCGAAGAGCACCGTCTGGTCCTCGCCCAGGCTGCCCTTCTCCTCGTCGGAGCCGAGCTTCAGGTTGTACACGCTGCCACCGAAGTCCTCGCGCTGGACGCTCATGAGCTTGCTGGGGCCGCTCTGCGTCAGCACCGTGTCGCCCTTCTCCAGGTACTTGGCGAGCACCATGCCCTTGTTCTTCGTGGAGACGGGGTGCATCTGGGTCAGCAGCAGCTCCTTGCCCTTCTCGTCCTCGATGCGGACCATCATCACGTCCTCGAAGCCCTTGGCCGTGTCCATCACCGTGAGGGACTTGCCACCCTTGATGAAGGGGTTGGCGACGCGGTCACCCACCTTCACGGACTCGATCGGCATCGGCTTGCCATTCGCCATCTGCACCTTCGTGCCCGCGGCCAGGCAGCTATTGGTGACGGTGATGCAGGGGAGCTGGAAGAGGGGGTTCTGCGCCGTGGCATCGTTGGTGATGACCACCGGCCGGCTGATGGGCGAATTGCCCCACAGCACCGGCGGCGCCAGGAACATGGTCAGCTCGAGCTGGGCCTGGACCAGGCGGCAGGTCTGATCGAACGTGGCGTTGAAGTCCCAGGCGATCGTCTTCGGGGTGCCGTTCGGATCATTGATGACGGTGACGCTCTGCCAGAACTCCTGCATGGGCAGGCTGATGGAATTCTGGCTGTCCACGTCGCAGCCGCCACCCGCGGTGGGGAGGACCACCTTGATGTAGCCCGGGGACTGGAGCGCGCCCTGCTTGTACAGGTCGATGGTCGCCACGTCGAACTTGGCGGCATTACCAGCGGGCGCGGTGATGGAGAGCGTCCCCTGCAGCGGGATGGTGAGCGAGCCCGGCGTGCCCGTCATGTCGTAGTCGCAGTCGCCCGTCCAGGTGCGGTTGAGACAGATGTCCGCGCACGTCTGGTCACCCGCGGCCGTCACCGGCTTCTGCACGGTCGCCGCGTAGGTGAGCTCGCGACCCTGGCCACGGCGGACCGAGTACGTCTCGATGAGACCCTCCGGCGTGTCCTTGAAGGTATACGTGTCGGACTCGAAGCTGGTGGCCGCCGACAGCGAGGTGTCTCCATGGCTGGCCGCCTTGGTGTAGGGCGCGCCATACACCTCCGAGAAGCCCATGGCGCCGAGCGGCTCGCCGTTGTTGTCCCAGGCGGCGGCGTCACACCAGATGTAGTAGGCCGCGTTCGGGTGGGTACAGGTGGCCTTCACCTCGTAGACGGCGCTGGTGTCCGAGAGGAAGTTGGTGGAGCCCAGGAAGTGCTCCGTCTTCCGCCCGTTGGATGCCGCGGTGAGCGTCATGCCGACCTCATAGCCCTTCTCCAGGTGCTCGGCGCGCCGCTGTGCGATCAGCTTGAAGAGGTGGGGCGAGTTCTTCGGCGACTTGCCGGCTAACTTCAGGCGCGACAGGACGAAACGATACTGCCGGGGATCCGCGTAGTTGAGACTGGTGGGCGTCTCATCCCTCATCAGACCGCGCACGTACAGCCTGTCCTCGCGGTAGAGCGCCATCTCCAACGGACCCAGGTTCTTGTCTTCACTGAACCCATTGAACATGTACTGGTCGGCATTCGAGGCCGCCTGCGCCTCCTGCCCACCCATCGTCATCATCAACCCCGCGGCGACCGCGAGGATTCCACGCTTTACGCGCTTTGCACGGACCATTTCTTCCCCATTACTCTTAATCCGGCGTTCACAGCGCTTCAGATTTTCACCGGCAGTGCATATGCAGTCAAGCTCCGGGTGTACTTGCACTTTCATTGTAAAATTACACAACCCCAAGAGGCTCCTTTCCATTCACCAGCATGTCAATGGATTCGAGCGGTGACTCTGCCAGGGCGCGCGCCGCGGTTGTCGTTCTGGA
>QKJM01000710.1 GCA_003249315.1 Archangium sp. | reverse complement strand
GCGCAAACCCCCGGAGGAAGGGGGAGAGGGCCACCTCCCGGCATGCAGCGTGCTGCACACCTGCGACCGCTTCGCCCTTTCCGGACTACCATGTGCCCCCCCATGACCCACCCCGAGCGCACCCTCCACCAGTTCCCCTTTTCCCACTACTGCGAGAAGACCCGCTGGAACCTCGATGCCAAGGGGCTCCCCTTCGCGCTGGAGAACCTCATCCCGGGCTCGCACCGCTTCGTGACGAAGCGCCTGACGAAAGGACGAGGCTCCGTGCCGGTGCTGGTGGACCGGGGCGTGGTGGTCGCCGACTCCTCCGAAATCGTCCTGCACCTGGAGCGCACGTACCCCTTGATGCCCACCCTGGTGCCCGCCTCGGGGCCCGAGCGCGAGCGCTGCCTGGAACTGGAGGCGTACTTCGATGACATGGCCGGCAAGCACGTCCGCCGATGGATGTACTCGCATCTCTTCGACGGCGGGGCGGATGTGGCTTCGTTCATGTTCAATGCCTACCCCGCGCCGCAGCGGTGGGTGGGCCGCGCGCTCACGCCCGTCATCAAGGCGCTCATCCGGCGCCAGTACCGGCTCGTGCCCGACAAGGTGGAGGAGTCCCGGGTGAAGCTGCTGGAGGGGTTGGAGCGGCTGGAGCGGGAGCTCGACGGGGACTCCTCGCGCTACCTGGTGGGCACCGCGCTCTCCATCGCGGACATCACCGCTGCGTCGCTCTACTCCCCGCTGGTGGCGCCGGAGGGCTCGCCCTATGCGCCGCGACCCGGGGAGGCGCTGCCGCCCGCCATCGCCGAGTGGCGCGCCGCCGTGCGGGCCCGGCCCGCGGGCCAGTGGATGCTCCGGCTCTACCAGGAGGATCGCTGGCGGGTGGCCTCGGGACAGGGGGCGCGGCCGGAGATGGTGGCCGGCTGAGTCCGCGCTCGGGGGGCGGCCGGGATGGACCTCGACCTCCCGTCTCGGGCACCATGGCGGCCCTCCATGGCGGCCCGGCTGCCCTGGAGGCGGGCGGGAATTCCTCTCCGCTCGACGGGTTGAGACGTTCTTTTCCCTAGCCAATGACCTGACGAGGCTCCATGAGCAACAAGAAGCCGTTCCCTCAATCCTGGGCGCCCGGTGCGCTCGGTGCCTGCCTCCTCCTGGGATGCACGGCCAGCTCCCGCAACACCCAGCCGGAGGCGACCGAGAAGCAGTCCGTGCGGACTCCGGAGGCTTCGGCCGAGCAGTCCCGGGCGCTTGGCGTCGACACGAAGAACTTCGACTCCAGCGTGCGCCCGCAGGACGACTTCTACCGCTACGTCAATGGCACGTGGTTGAAGAGCGCGAAGATGCCCGCGGACAAGGCCCGCTATGGCACCTTCACCGAGCTGCGAGACATGAGCGAGGCCGCCCTGCGCGCCATCATCGAGGAGGCCTCCGCCGCCCCGGACAAGCAGCCCGGGAGCGACCCGCAGAAGGTGGGCGACCTCTACCAGAGCTTCATGGACACCGAGCGGATCGAGAAGCTCGGCTTGGAGCCGGTGCGCGCCGAGCTCCAGCGCATCGCGGCGCTGAAGGACAAGAAGGCCCTGCCGGAGCTCTTCGCCACCCTGCAGCGCATGGATGTGGAGGTGCCGTTCGTCCTCTTCGTGGGGCAGGACGCGAAACAGGCGGATCGTTACATCGCCTACGTCAACCAGAGCGGCCTGGGGCTGCCGGACCGCGACTACTACTTCAAGGAGGACGCGCGCTTCGTCGAGGTGCGGGCCGCATATCTCCAGTACATCGAGTCGCTGCTACGCCTGGGGGGCGAGAAGGAGCCGGCCGCCGCCGCCAAGGCCATCCTCGCGCTGGAGACCTCGCTGGCGGAGAAGCACTGGGAGCGCGTCCGCAACCGGGATCGCGAGGCCACCTACAACCTCAAGAGCGTGGCTGAGCTGGAGAAGTTCACCCCGGGCTTCTCCTGGACGCGCTACCTGAAGGCCGTGGAGGCCGAGCAGACGCCGGGCGTCATCGTCCGCCAGCCGGACTACTTCCAGGCCATGGACGCGGTGCTGGCGAAGACGTCGCTGCCCGTGCTCAAGCAGTACCTCTCCTTCAAGGTGCTGGATGCCTCGGCGCCCGTGCTCAGCAGCGCCTTCGAGCAGGCCCACTTCACCTTCCATGGCAAGACGCTCCAGGGACTGGAGGAGAACCGTCCCCGCTGGAAGCGCGCCGTGGCCGCGGTGGACGCCTCGCTGGGCGAGGTGCTCGGTCGGCTCTACGTGGAGCGCCACTTCTCCCCCTCGAGCAAGGCCCGTATGCAGGAGCTGGTGGCCAACCTCCGCGTGGCCTTCGAGAAGGGGATCGACCAGCTCGAGTGGATGAGCCCGGAGACCAAGACCCAGGCCAAGGCCAAGCTGGCGAAGTTCAACGTGAAGATCGGCTACCCGGAGAAGTGGCGCGACTACTCCGCCGTCACCATCCAGAAGGACGATCTGGTGGGCAACCTGCGTCGGGCCACCGAGTTCGAGTTCCGCCGCATCGTCGGCCGGCTCGGCAAGCCCATCGACCGGGCCGAGTGGGGCATGACGCCGCAGACGGTGAATGCCTACTACAGCTCCACGATGAACGAGATCGTCTTCCCGGCCGCCATCCTCCAGCCTCCCTTCTTCGACCCGGAGGCGGATGACGCCGTCAACTACGGCGCCATCGGCGGCGTCATCGGCCATGAGATCAGCCACGGCTTCGACGACCAGGGCAGCCGCTCCGACGGCGACGGCAACCTGCGCGACTGGTGGACCTCCGAGGACAAGGCCGCCTTCCAGGAGCGCACCGCGATGCTGACCGAGCAGTACACGGCCTTCAGCCCCCTGGAGGGGATGAACGTCAACGGCAAGCTCACCCTGGGCGAGAACATCGGCGACCTGAGCGGACTGACCGTGGCCCACAAGGCCTACGTGCTGTCGCTCGCAGGCAAGGAGGCCCCGGTCATCGAGGGCTTCACCGGCGACCAGCGCTTCTTCTTCGGATGGGCGCAGATCTGGCGCACCCTGCACCGCGACGATGCCCTGCGGCAGCAACTGCTCACGGATCCGCACTCGCCGGGCGAGTACCGGGTGAACGGCGTGGTGCGCAACATGCCCGAGTTCTACTCCGCCTTCGGCGTCAAGGAGGGCGACGGTGCGTACCTCGCCTCCGAGCAGCGGGTGAAGGTGTGGTGAGCTGACGGCGTGCCCCGGGGGCGGCTCCTGACGCGGTGGGTCATTCCGCCGTTTCGGAAATACGCCCCCGGGTTGGTAGTTTGCGCGCCACCATGAAACTCCGACTCTTCTCCGCCGCCACGTGCGCCCTCTGGCTCACTCACTGCAGCCACAGTCCCACCACGCTGGAGTCCAAGGCCTCCGATACCCCCGAGTCCTCCTCCAGCGCCTCGGCGGAGAGCGCCGCCCCCGCTCGCATCCTCTACCCGAGCGCCCACAAGGACGATGTGGTGGAGGAGTATCACGGCACGAAGGTGGCCGACCCCTTCCGCTGGCTGGAGAACCCGGACTCGCCCGAGTCCCGCCAGTGGATTGACGCCCAGAACGCGCTCACCTTCGGCTACCTGGAGAAGATTCCGGCCCGCGAACAGCTCAAGCAGCGTCTCACCGAGCTGTGGGACTTCGAGAAGTACGGGGTGCCCTGGCGCGAGGGCAATCGCTACTTCTTCTCCCGCAACGACGGCCTGCAGAACCAGAGCGTCCTCTACACGGCTGACTCGCTCGATGCCGAGCCCCGTGTGCTGTTGGATCCCAACACGCTGTCCGAGGATGGCACGGTGGCCCTCTCCGGCCTGGCCGTCTCCCACGACGGCAACCTGCTGGCGTATGGCGTGGCCGTCGCCGGCAGCGATTGGAAGGAGTTCCGCGTGCGCGACGTGCGCACCGGGAAGGACCTGCCGGACGTCATCAAGTGGGTGAAGTTCTCCGATGCCTCGTGGACCCGGGACGGCAAGGGCTTCTTCTACAGCCGCTATGACGAGCCCAAGGAGGGCGAGGCGCTCAGCGGCACCAACTACTTCCAGAAGCTCTATTTCCACAAGCTGGGCACCTCCCAGTCCGAGGACGTGCTCGTCTACGAGCGGAAGGATCAGAAGGAGTGGGGCTTCGGTGGCCATGTCACCGATGACGGCCGCTATCTCGTCATCAGCGTCTCGCACGGCACGGAGCGCAAGAACCTCGTCTTCTACAAGGATCTGAAGAACCCCAAGGCGAAGGTCATCGAGCTCATCCGCGACTGGGACGGGCAGTACCACTACGTGGGCAACGATGGCTCCCTCTTCTGGTTCTGGACGGACCAGGACGCGCCGCGTGGTCGCGTGGTCGCCATCGACCTGAAGAAGCCCGAGCGCAAGAGCTGGAAGGAACTCATCCCCGAGGGCGAGGGCACTGTGGTGAGCGTGAGCATGCTCAACGACCAGTTCATCGTCTCCACGCTGAAGGACGCGCGCTCCGAGGCGCGCCTCTTCTCGCGTGAGGGCAAGCCGGCGGGCGAGGTGGCGCTGCCGGGTCTGGGCTCGGCCTATGGCTTTGGCGGCGACCGCACGGACACGGAGACCTTCTACATGTTCACCAGCTTCACCGCGCCCCCCACCATCTACCGGTACGACCTGAAGACCCGGCAGAGCGAGGTGTTCAAGGCGCCCTCGGTGAAGTTCGACCCGGCGCAGTACGAGACGAAGCAGGTCTTCTACACCAGCAAGGATGGCACCCGCGTCCCCATGTTCCTCAGCTACAAGAAGGGGCTGAAGCTGGATGGGACGAACCCGACGATGCTGTATGGCTATGGCGGCTTCAACATCCCGCTCACGCCGCGCTTCAGCGTCTCCAACCTGGTGTGGATGGAGCAGGGCGGCGTCTACGCGCAGGCGAACCTGCGCGGCGGCGGCGAGTACGGTCGCGAGTGGCACCTGGCCGGGACGAAGCTGCGGAAGCAGAACGTCTTCGATGACTTCATCGCCGCGGCCGAGTGGCTCATCGCCAATGACTACACCCGCTCCGACAAGCTGGCCATCCTCGGGCGCTCCAACGGTGGACTGCTGGTGGGCGCGGCGGTGACGCAGCGGCCGGACCTGTTCGGCGTGGCCCTGCCGGGTGTGGGCGTGCTGGACATGCTGCGCTTCCACAAGTTCACCATCGGCTGGGCATGGACGAGCGACTACGGCTCCCCGGAGAACGCGGAGGAGTTCAAGGCGCTCTACGCCTACTCGCCGCTGCACAACCTGAAGCCGGGCACCCGCTACCCCGCGATGATGATCCACACCGCGGACCACGACGACCGCGTGGTGCCCGCCCACAGCTTCAAGTTCGCCGCGGCCGCCCAGGAGGCGCAGTCCGGCGAGGCCCCGGTGCTCATCCGCATCGAGACCAAGGCGGGCCACGGCGCCGGCAAGCCCACCAGCAAGCAGATTGAAGAAGTGGCCGACCTGTGGGCCTTTACGCTGCACGAGCTGAGCGGGGGCGACGGCGAGGCCGTGGCCAGCGAGAAGGCCGCGCAGTGAGCCGGAGGGCGGGCCCTCGCGCGCCGAGGACCCGTCCTACCGTGGCGTGCGCAGCTCCTCGAGGGCCTTCTCCAGCACCGAGGTGTAGTCGGTGAAGCCCTCGGGGGGCGAGCCTCCGGGGCGCACCACCGTGCCGCGGTTTCGCACCACCCCGAAGAGGGCTCCGGGCGCGTCGAAGTACTCGCCGCGGAAGGCGTCCTCGAGCAACTGCGCCTGCTGCTCGGGGTTCATCTTCCGCCAGGGCTTCCCCTCGCGCAGGGGCTTCACGTAGTCGTAGCCCCCGCCGAAGCTCTGCGCCCACAGGGCCTGGGGGATGTAGCCCCAGCCGTGGTGCTGGTACTGCCAGACGTGGGTCGCCTCGTGTACCAGCAGCCACGTGTGCTGCCCCCGTGGCAGGCCGTCATAGGCCCAGGCGGGCAGGTTCATGGTGTTGCCCAGCACGAAGGCCCGGCTGCCGTTGAGCTGGTTGATGAACGCGCTCAGCTTCACCAGCCGCACCCGCCCGTGGACGAGTCCCTCTCCGAAGACCGTCCGCAGCAGCCGTACCTCCTCATCGCTCAGCGGGCGCTTGTCTGGTTCCGAGGAGGCGATGGCCACCGTCGAGCGGGGCTGCTCCCGCCTCTCGGGGGACGGCACTCCGGGGGACCCTGGCATGATGCGTCTCCTTGCGTGGGGGGAAGTGACGCAAGGATAGCCCCGCCTCCTGACGACCCGTGCCCGTCCTCGGGCCGCCATCGAAAAGCAGACAGAGCCCCGAAAGACGGCGCGCCCCCCGGCGTTTCCACCGGAGGGCGCACCTGACGACAACGCCTGACGCGGGAGGCCTACGACTCGAGCCCCACCGCCGCGGCGTGTACCACCGCGGCGATGCGCACCGCGTCGTGTACGTGGTCCTCCGAGAGGCCGCCGTTGATGACGACGTGCTCGTGGGACTTCACGCAGGTGGCGCAGCCGTTGATGGCACTCACGGCCAGGCAGATGAGCTCGAAGTCCACCTTGCTGGTGCGAACCTGCACCAGCCGGTTCATCCGCAGACCGGGCCGCTTCGTGGAGTAGGACTCCTTCTCCACCATCGTGCGGAACCGGTAGTAGACGTTGTTCATCGCCATCAGCGAGGCCGCGGCGCGCGCATCCTCGATGACCGGCTCGGCCTTGTCCGTCAGGGCCTGCTTCGCCTCGTGCAGCAGGGCCTCCTTCAGCCGCTCGTTACGAGCCGCGAAGGCGCAGGCGACGGCCACTCCCCAACGCTGCTCGGGGGTGAGGCTTCCTCCCTCGAGCACCGACTGGAGGTTGAGCCGGGTGTCCTTGTGGGGATCACCCAGCTCGCCACGGACGACTTCGAGCGACGCCATGGACTAGCCCGCCTTCGCCATCTTCTGGGTGAGCGTCTCCTCGCCCTTCTGCCAGTTGCAGGGGCACAGCTCGTCCGTCTGGAAGCCGTCCAGCGTGCGGACGATCTCCGACACGTTGCGGCCCACCGACAGGTCATTCACCGACACGTGACGGATGATGCCCTGGGGGTCCACGATGAAGGTGGCCCGGAGCGCCACGCCCTCCTCCTTGTGCAGCACGCCCAGCGCCTCGGACAGCTCGCGCTTGATGTCCGCCAGCATCGGGTAGGGGAGATCCTTCAGGTCCGGGTGGTGGGTGCGCCACGCGTGGTGGACGAACTCGCTGTCCGTGCTCACGCCCAGCACCTGCGCGTCCCGGTCCCCGAAGTCCTTGTTGCGCTTTCCGAACTCGGCGATCTCCGTCGGGCAGATGAAGGTGAAGTCCTTCGGCCAGAAGAAGATCACCAGCCACTTACCCTTGTAGGTCTCGTTGGTGATGTTCTTGAACTCCTTGCCCTTCTCCAGGCTCACCACCGCCTTCAGGTTGAACTCGGGAAGCTTGTCGCCAACGGTCAGCATGTGTTCCTACTCCTCGGGGTTGGGGCCTGCTTGTCCGCAGACCGGAAAGGGTTGTTCCGCCTACTACCTGGAGCAGCCTTCGTGCCAGGGAAACCTCACCCGTGATTTCAAAGGGTTGAGTCCTGCGCACTTCCTGGACGGGACTGCTCCATCGGTTCTTACCGAAATATCGGTGCGGAGGGCCACTGGTATTTCGGTGGCCCGCCGGTTAATAACGTCCTCGCATGGCGGAGCAAACTTTTTGGATGGGTCAGGCGGAGCTCAAGCGGGAGGCTCGGGATCTGATCGAGCTGGCGACCTCGGAGGAAGGGGTGGGGGAATTGCTGCGCCGAGGGCTGGACTGGCTCACCCGGGTGGTGCGTTTCGATCTGGCCACCCTCTTGCTGTTGAGGGAGGGGCGGCTGGTGGCCGTGGCGGCGCGAGGCCCCCTGGCCTCGGAGAAGGTGCGCAGGCACGAGCTGTCGCTGGCGGACTTCCCCTCCCTGCGACAGGCGCTGGAGACGCGGCGGGCGCGGGCCTTCACCGAGGAGGAGCACGCGCACGGAGAGGGAGATCCCTTCGACGGGGTGTTGGATCTGCCGCCGGGGCACTCGTGCATGGTGGTGCCGCTGTGCGCGGGGGAGCGCTGCTACGGACTGCTGACGCTGGACCGGACGGAGTGCGAGACGTACCCGCAAGCGGTGGTGGAGCTGGTGGAGGTGTACGGGCAGATGCTGGCCACCGCGCTGCAGCAGGCGGTGCAGAAGAGCACCTTCGAGAGGTTGCACCGGCGCGAGCACGAGCACGCGCGGTTGCTGGAGTCACAGTTGGGCGGGGACGAGGTGGGGGTGCTGGAGACGTCGCGCAGCCCGGCGGTGCGCGAGCTGGCGCAGCGGGCGCGGCAGGTGGCGGAGACGGACACCCCGGTGCTGGTGCTGGGGGAGACGGGCACGGGCAAGGAGCGGCTGGCCCGGGCGGTACACCGCTGGAGCGCGCGCGCGGACGGGCCCTTCGTGACACTCAACTGCGCCGCCATCCCCGCCGGACTGCTGGAGAGCGAGCTCTTCGGCCATGTGAAGGGGGCCTTCACCGGAGCTACGCGCGACAGGGCAGGGCGCTTCCAGATGGCGCACGGTGGGACGCTCTTCCTCGACGAGATAGGGGAGATGCCGGTGGAGCTGCAGGCCAAGCTGCTGCGCGCCCTCCAGGAGAAGGCCTTCGAGCCGGTGGGAAGCGACAAGACGGTGCGCGCGGACGTGCGCATCCTCGCGGCCACGCACGTGGACCTGCTCCAGGCCATCGCCCAGCGACGCTTCCGCGAGGACCTGTACTACCGGTTGAGCGTCTTCCCGCTGCGCCTGCCGCCGTTGCGCGAGCGACTCGAGGATCTGCCGCTGCTCTGCGCCTTCCTGCTCGAGGAGCAGGCCCGGCGCACCGGGCGACGGGGGATGCGCGTGACGACCGAGGGCATCGCTCGCCTGGCCGCCTATGACTGGCCCGGCAACATCCGCGAGCTCGCCAACGCCCTGGAGCGCGCCACCATCCTCTCGCGCCGGATGGAGCTGGGTCCCGAGGCCTTCGATCTGCCCCTCCGCGCGCCCGCGGCCGTCCTGGTCGAGTCGCTCCCGCCGCTCGTGCCGGGAGCCGTGCCCTCCCTGGAGGAGGTGCAGCGCCAGCACATCCTCCGTGTGCTGGCTCTCACCAAGGGGCGCATCTATGGCCCGGCTGGCGCCGCCGCCCTGCTTGGACTCAAGCCCTCCACCTTGCAGAGCCGGATGAAGAAGCTCGGCATCACCCGCCTCGAGCAGTACGTCGCCACCGAGCCCTCCGGCTCTCCGGGGGAATGACGGGGCGGTGGCCTCACGCCCCGACCCCCGCGCGTCCGGCTGCCTGCTCGTTTCGTTCACTGTCGGTGCCTCGGTCTGGCTCCCCAGCGGGCTCCGGGTTGTCGGGTAGGGAAGTGACCGAAATAGTGGGGGCTTTCAGCCGTTCCACCCGACGAAGCATTTCGGAGGTATTCATGAGCGACCCGCAACAGGCTCCCGTCGCGCCTGGGAGCGAGCAGCAGCCCCCTGGAGGAGCGCAGGGGAAGTCCGGCACCTCTCGCAAGCCGGTGGTCGTGGCCGCCGTCGTCCTCGTGGGCGCAGGCGTCGTGGGGGGAGGTTGGTACGCCCTGCGTGGCAGGCCGGAGGCGGTGCCCGCTCCGGAGAGCGCCGCTCCCCCGTCGCCGATGGTCGAGGCCGCGCCCGAGGCGGTGCGGGAGGCGGCCCCGGTGGTGCCCGCCGAGCCCCTTCCACCCCTGG
This sequence comes from Archangium sp., assembly GCA_003249315.1. Classification (GTDB taxonomy): domain Bacteria; phylum Myxococcota; class Myxococcia; order Myxococcales; family Myxococcaceae; genus QKJM01. Next base: position 7,121 of record QKJM01000710.1, on the reverse strand, counting down.
GCCAGAGCGATGCGCGGGTGCGGGAGCTGGCGGGCCTCATGTCCTCCCTGCCGGAGCTGGCGAAGTGGCTCGGCGCGGAGGACCTGGTCCGGCGCTTCACCGCGGCGGTGGGCAACGTCTCCGAAGGGGAGAGCCCCCGCGCCGCGCTGTCCTTCCTCGCGCCCGAGGGCTCATTCCAGGTCGTCGAGCGCGACGGTGGCATCTTCATCGCGCCGGAGAGCTACGCTCGCTATGACGCGCTGGCTCGCACCGTGGGCTCGCTGGACGTGAAGGCCGCCGCGAAGGCCTACCGGACGCTCGTACCGCTCATCGACGAGGCCTACGGGGAGATCAGCCGCCCGGGCCAGCGCTTCGAGATGACGCTGGCGCGGGCCTTCCAGCACCTGCTGGAGGTGCCGGTGCCGGAGGAGGCGCTGGAGGTAGTGGAGACGGAGGGCGTCCACTATGCCTACGCGGCCCCGGAGCTGGAGCAGCTCAGCCCCGCGCAGAAGCACCTGCTGCGCCTGGGTCCGGACAACGCCCGCGCCGTCCAGGCGAAGCTGCGCGAGCTGCAGAGAGCGCTCGCGCTGCCCACCGCCAGCCGGTGAGGCGAGACCTCACCGGGAGCCGAGGTTCTTGGAGTCCGGATCCCCGAAGGCCAGCGTGGTGAGGGAGTCCGGATCATAGAGGATCTGGTAGGCCACCGCGCTGCCCAGCACGCGCTTGACGTAGTCGCGCGTCTCCTCGAAGGGAATCTGCTCCACCCACTCGTCGAGCTCGGCATCGGGGAAGCGGGCCAGCCAGCGGCTCACCGCGTGGGGGCCGGCGTTGTAGCTGGCCACCGCGTAGGCGAGGTTGCCGGAGAAGCGCCGCTGGAGGCTGCCCAGGTAGGCGGAGCCGAGGCGGATGTTCTTCCGGGGCTCGAGGAGCGCGGCCGTGGTGGCCAGCGGCACGTTGAGCTGCCGTGCCACCGCGAAGGCCGTCTGGGGCATGAGCTGCGCCAGGCCCAGCGCCCCGGTGGGTGAGCGTGCTCGTGGGTTGAAGGCGCTCTCCTCGCGGATGAGGGCCTGCATCAGGTCCGGGTTGACGCGCGCCGCCCGGCTGTGGCGCACCACCAGGTTGCGGAAGGCGTGTGGGTAGGCCGCTTCGTAGATGAGGCGGGCCTCGGCCTCGGTGGGCCCGGCCAGTCCCTCGCGCAGCAGCGCCCGCGCCACCCGGCGCGCGGAGCCGTTGTAGCCGGACTCCTCGAGGAGGTGGAAGAGGAGCCGGATGGACTCCTCGCTGCGGCCCTTGCGATCCACGGAGAGCAGCTCCGTGGCGGCCCCGCGCTCCTCCAGTCGCAGCAGCTCCACGCCGGTGAGGAAGTGGGGCTCCTGGGCCAGCCGGCCCGCGTCCAGGGGCCACACCTCCACGGGGCCAGCCGGGGCGCGTAGCTTCTCGGTGATGCGCCGGGCCCGCTCCGGGTTCTCGTGCGCCAGCCGAGAGCGCGCCAGCAGTCCGTACCAGTTGGCCGCTCCCTCGGAAGCCACCTGCTCCATCAGTTTCAGCGCCTCCTCCTGCCGGCCCAGGGAGGTGAGCACGCGCGCGCGCCAGTAGCGGGCCCGCTGCACGGACTGGTGGGTGGACCCCTTTCCCTCCAATGCCTCGATGCGGGTGAGTGCTTCCATGGCGGCGCCGTGGTTGCCTTCGGCGCGGTGTACCCAGAAGCGCTGGAAGAGGGCCTCGGCCGCGAAGTTGCCGTCCGGGTAGCGGGCGATGAGCCGGTCCAGGTGCCCCATGGCCGCTGGCGTGTCCCCGCGCTCGAGCGACTCGTGGGCCGCGTAGAAGAGGGCGTCGTCCCCGTACTGGTGCGCGGGGTACTCCTCGGCGAGCTTGAGGTAGGTGGCGATGGAGGCCTCCGGCTCCATCACGGACTCCGAGTAGCCCAGCACGTACAGCGCGCGAGGGCGGAGCGCGGCGTCCGTGCAGTGCTCGACGACGGGCCGCAGCGCGCGGATGGCCCGTGAGTGCTGGCGCTCCTTGCGCAGGGCCGTGCCGTAGGCGAAGTGCGCGCGGCAGGCGAGCGGATCCGGCAGCTCCATCCGGGGCAACAGCCGCTCCAGCAACGCCAGCGCGTCGTGGTTGTGGTGCAGGGAGAGCAGCGTCTCGGCGCGCGCCACCTTCCACTTGGGGACGTAGGGCAGATCCCTCAGCCCCGCCACGGCCTTGGACGCCTGCTTGGAGAAGGGGTGCAGCGCCCACACCGCGAGGTGGGCCCGGTGCTCGCCGTTGTAGTCGGCCTGGTAGCGCGCGAGCCGGGCGATGGTCAGCCACGCCTCGGCCTGCACGGGATCATTGGGCTTGTTGGGCTGCTGGATGATGGGGGTGAGCGCCTCCACGGCAGCGGCGTAGTCCTGCTTGCGCTTCTCGAGGATGTGGGCCATGCCGAAGCGGGCCTCGTCGAAGTGCCGCGCGTCGGGCGCCACGGCCGCGTAGTGCTGGAGCGCCTCGGTCCACTGGCGCTGCTTCTCGTAGGCGCGCGCCGCCTCGTAGTGACAGTAGTCGCGCAGGGCCGGCCAGTCCTCGGCCAGGGAGGAGAGCTCCTCCGCCGCGGTGGCCCACTGGCCCAGGCGCGCCGCGCTCATCGCCCGGAGGTATCGCACCGGCAGGGTGGCCTCCTGCTCCTCCAGCATCCTGCGCGCGGTGCGGTAGCGGTGCCGATCATACGCGGCCTTGGCCTTCGCCAGCTCGCCCTCGGCGAAGTAGGAGGCGAAGTCCGAGCGCTCGAATCTGTGTACCCAGCGACGTTCTCCCTCCACGGGAGGCTCCTCCGGCCCCGTGGTGAAGTCGGGAGGCTCCTCCTCGCTCTCGCTGTCCAGCAGCGGATTCAACTGGTGCCGGGACGATGCATCCTCGGCCAGGGACGAGATGTCCTCCTTCTTCCCGTCCGTTCGTTGCTCGGCCCAGGCCGGGGTCACCCAGAGCGCGACCAGCAGGGGCCAGGACATCAGCGGGCCCGCGGGCCGGAGGATGCCTCGGAGCGTTGCGTATTCCTCTGCCACACCATCCCCCTTGTTCTAGGCACGCAGTGCGCGTGAGGCCGTAAGAGCTAGGAATGGCGCTCCAGCCTGGGGAGTGTGGGAGAGGGTCGGCGTGCGCGTCCGCGTTGCCTCGTGTACGGCCTACATGCACCGGAGGGAGTGAGGGCTCGGGCGGCTCGTGTCAGCGATCGGTTGGACCCGGGACGTCCTGCTCGCTCGGTGGCCTCACGTCATAGGTGGGTTCACCGGCCTCCGCCTTGGCGAGATCCACGCCCAGGGCGTGCAGGACGGCTGCCCGGTCCCTCGCGTCCATGGCGCCGAGGATCTTCGGGGCGATCGTCCGCAGGACGCCGAGCTGCGCCCTGAATGGGAGCTGGAAGATGTGGTCGACCGTCACCGAGACCGACTCGCCCGCGCTCCTGCCCGGAGGTGGCTTGTCGTCCTTCCGGCTCATCTCACGGCCCTCCAGGGGCAACTCCATGGCGGCGGCCTCGCGGATGCTGTGCTCGCCCTTCGGCTTGTCGAGCTTCTTCTGCTGATCCGGCTTGTCGAAATCCTCGTAACGGCCCATTCGAGCGTCGCTCCTTGTAGGGGTGTCTTCTCGTTGAGCTATGCAGGCCCTTGGGGGCAGCCCAGCCACGAGCCGACGGCACTTCGCCCGTTCGCTCGCCAGCATGGCTCGCCTCGCTGCTACCCTGCCGGGAGTTCCATGCACCTCGCCTGGAAAGGCTTCACCTTTAGACTCGCCATGAAACACGACGATGATGACTTTCAGCTCCTCGTGTCCGTGCTCCCCACCGCGCTACAGGCCGCGGTGAAGGATCTGCCTCCGGAGGAGGTGCTGGAGGTGGTGATGGACCTCGGCCGCCCGCCGGAGGCCCGGCTCACCGGACGTGTGGTGCGCCTCTCCGACATTCCCGTCTCCCGGCCGGAATTGGAGCACGTGTTGGCACAGGTGGGGGCGGTGGGCGAGGACAACCGCGCCGGCATCGAGCGCACCCTCCACCGCGTCTCCGCCATTCGCAACCGCCAGGGGCGGGTGGTGGGCCTCACCCTGCGCGTGGGTCGCGCCATCTTCGGCACCATCGACATGTTGAAGGACCTCATCGGCAGCGGGCTGAACATCCTGCTGCTCGGTCGCCCCGGAGTGGGCAAGACGACCAAGCTGCGCGAGGTGGCCCGCGTGCTCGCCGACGACCTGGGCAAGCGGGTGATGGTGGTGGACACCTCCAACGAGATCGGCGGCGATGGGGACATTCCCCACCCGGGCATCGGCGCCGCGCGTCGGATGCAGGTGTCGCGGCCGGATCGCCAGCACGACGTGATGATCGAAGCGGTGGAGAACCACATGCCCGAGGTCATCATCGTCGATGAGATAGGCACCTCGGCCGAGGCCGCCGCGGCCCGCACCATCGCCGAGCGGGGCGTGCAACTGGTGGCCACCGCTCACGGAAACACCCTGGAGAACCTGGTCCTCAACCCCACCCTCTCGGACCTGGTCGGCGGCGTACACACCGTCACCCTCAGCGACGAGGAGGCGCGGCGGCGGCGCACGCAGAAGACCATCAACGAGCGCCGGGCCCCGCCCACCTTCGACGTGGTGGTGGAGATGGTGAACCGGGACGAGGTGCTGGTACATCGCGACACGGCCCAGGCGGTGGACCGGCTGCTGTCGGGCGAGGACGTGGGGGGCGAGCGGCGTCAGCAGATCGAGGGGCGGGTGGAGGTGGCGGAGGAGCCGAAGGCGGTGGCCCCGTTGCCGGCCCCGCCCTCCGAGCCCACGAAGCGTGCGCCGCGACGCCAGCCCGGCCTGCGCGAGGGCACCACGCGCCTCTACCCCCACGCCACCAGCAAGGATCTGCTCGAGCGGGTCCTGCGCGACATCGGCGCGGACGCGCGCCTCGTCGGTCGGGCGGAGAGCGCGGACGTCATCCTCACCCTGCGCTCGCGGGCGAATGATCCGAAGCTGCGGCGGCTGACGGACCGGACGGGGGCGCGGGTGCTGACCATCAAGCGCAACAGCTCCTCGGAGATGCGGCGGGTGCTGCGCGATGCCTTCCTCCTCGCCGAGGGAGTGGACGAGGAGCAGGTGCGCGAGGCGGTGCTCGAGGCCGAGCACGCCATCCAGCGCGTGTTGAGCGAGAGCGTGGTGGTGCCGTTGGCTCCCCGGCCTCCCCGGCTGCGCAAGCTGCAGCACCGGCTCGTCTCCCGCTACCACCTGGAGACGGTGAGCCAGGGCAGCGAGCCCCAGCGCCACCTCGTCATCTACCCGCTGGGGGCGCTGGTGGAGCCACGGGATGTGGAGTTCACGCGGGAGGAGGGCGCGGAGGGGCTCGCCTGAGGGCGCCGGGGGGGCGGGCGGGCATGCTCCTCCTGGCCGGCTCCCCCCCTCGGGTCGGTGCCTCCGTCCTTCCGAGTGCTTGCGGGAAGGGCCGAGTCGCGAACATCATCGGCCATGTCCAGTACTCCTTCCTACGTCCACGGAACCAGCACCACCCCGTTGCTCGGGGAGACCATCGGTCAGAACCTCCGGCGCACCGTCGAGCAATATGGCGATCGAGAAGCGCTGGTGGTCCTCTCGCAGGGCTATCGCGCCACCTACCGGCAGCTCTGGGATGCCACCACCCAGGTGGCGTTGGGGCTGTTGGCCTTCGGGGTGGAGAAGGGAGATCGGGTCGGCATCTGGTCCCCCAACCGCTTCGAGTGGGTGGTGGCCCAGTACGCCACGGCCCGCATCGGCGCCATCCTGGTGAACATCAACCCCGCCTACAAGACGGCGGAGCTGGAGTATGTGCTCAAGCAGTCCGGCACCAGCGTCCTGCTGCTCTCGCGCGGCTTCCGACAGACGGACTACCGCAAGATGCTGGAGGAGGTACGTCCGCGCTGTCCCGACCTGCGCGTCTCCCTGGTGCTGGAGGACGACTGGGAGCTGCTGCTCCGCAACGGCGCCCATGTCAGCGAGCGCACCCTCGCCCAGCGCGAGAGCACGCTGCAGTTCGACGATCCCATCAACATCCAATACACCTCCGGCACCACTGGCTTCCCCAAGGGCGCCACCCTCAGCCACCACAATGTCCTCAACAACGGCTTCTTCGTGGGCGAGGCGCTGAAGTACGGGTCGGAGGACCGCGTCTGCATCCCCGTGCCCTTCTACCATTGCTTCGGCATGGTGATGGGCAACCTGGCCTGCACCTCCCATGGCGCCTGCATGGTGATTCCCGGCGAGGCCTTCGAAGCCCTCTCCGTGCTGGAGGCGGTGCGCGCCGAGCGCTGCACCTCGCTCTATGGCGTGCCCACCATGTTCATCGCCGAGCTGGATCATCCGCGCTTCGCCGAGTTCGAGTTCTCCTCCCTTCGCACCGGCATCATGGCCGGCTCTCCCTGCCCCATCGAGGTGATGAAGAAGGTTCAGTCCCGCATGAACATGCACGAGGTGACCATCTGCTACGGCATGACGGAGACCTCGCCCGTGTCCACGCAGAGCTCGCTGGATGATCCCCTGGAGAAGCGCGTCTCCACCGTGGGCCGGGTCCACCCGCATGTGGAGGTGAAGATCGTCGAGCCCAGCACCGGCGCGGTGGTTCCCCGCGGCACCTCGGGCGAGCTGTGTACCCGTGGCTACAGCGTGATGCTCGGCTACTGGAACAACCCCGAGGCCACCCGGATCGCCATCGACGAGGCCGGCTGGATGCACACCGGAGATCTCGCCACCATGGACGAGGAGGGCTACGTGAAGATCGTCGGCCGCATCAAGGACATGATCATCCGTGGCGGCGAGAACGTGTACCCCCGTGAGATCGAGGAGTTCCTCCACAGCCACCCCGGCATCAGCGAGGCCCAGGTCATCGGCGTGCCCAGCGCGAAGTACGGCGAGGAGGTGATGGCCTGGGTGAAGCCGAGGCCCGGCTCCCAGCTCTCCGAGGAGGAACTGGTCCGCTTCTGCACGGGCCGCATCTCCACCTTCAAGATTCCCCGCTACTGGAAGTTCGTGGAGGACTTCCCGATGACTGTCACGGGGAAAATCCAGAAATTCAGGATGAGAGAGGTGGCGGTGGCGGAGCTGGGGCTGGAGGGGGCGGCATCCCTCCGCACGGCCTGACACGCACCTCCGCCGGGAGTGAG
>QKJM01000060.1 GCA_003249315.1 Archangium sp. | reverse complement strand
GCAGGCCGGCCAGCAGGTGGGTGGCATCGCGCCGCACGAGAGGGCGGTGCTCCGGGGCGTGCTGGACATCCTACGGGAGGGGCGCGTGGCGCTGGCCTCGGGAGCCATCGACGCGCAGGTGGCCCAGCGGTTGACGGGGGCGCACGCCTTCCTCTGCGGCTTCCTGGAGGGCAAGGGGCAGGTGTCGCTGGGCTCGTTCCTCAAGACGATTCCTCCGCTGAGCACCCGCGGCTCCGTGCTGGGAGACCCGCGGTTCGACCAGATGGTCGACAATCTCGAGTGCATCCTGAGCGAGGGCGCGGAGACCCGCTTCGGCTGGAGCGACATCCGCAATGCCTTCCAGACGGTCGTCCAGGCGGCCCCCACCATCTGGAAGGTGGGGCAGGAGATTGGAAAGCTCGTCGGCTGACGGGCTCCCGCCACTCCTGATTCCTGTCGAAACCGACTCAAACCCTTTCGAGCGCTCCCTCTCGCGGGGGAGCGTTCGTCATCCTCGTTGTACCAACCGCAGGAGAGACACAATGGCAGAGAACATCGGAGCCCAGTTCGTTTCCCCTCAGTACTGGCCGCAGCAGATTCCGCAGGGGTGGTGGCAGCAGCAGCAGCAGCAGCAGCCCTGGGGTGGGCAGATGGGGACGCGCGGGCTGGAGGGGCAGCAGCTCGGTGGCGTCCAGGGCCAGCAGCCCATGGGCGTCCAGGGAGGTCTTCAGGGCCAGGTGGGGATGCCGCAGGCGGGCTTCGGCATGCCGCAGCAGGTGGGTGGCATCGCGCCGCACGAGAGGGCGGTGCTCCGGGGCGTGCTGGACATCCTACGGGAGGGGCGCGTGGCGCTGGCCTCGGGAGCCATCGACGCGCAGGTGGCCCAGCGGCTGACGGGGGCGCACGCCTTCCTCTGCGGCTTCCTGGAGGGCAAGGGGCAGGCGGAGCTGGGCTCGTTCCTCAGGACGATTCCTCCGCTGACCACCCGCGGCTCCGTGCTGGGGGATCCGCAGTATGACGACATGGTCAATGGCCTCGAGGCCATCCTGAGCGAGGGCGCGGAGACCCGCTTCGGCTTCGGCGACGTCTTCAAGGTCTTCAAGAAGGTCGTCGATGCGGCCCCCTCCATCTGGAAGGCGGGGCGCGAGATCGGCCGGCTCGTTCGCTGAGCAATTCCTGACAAGGCGAACTCAAACCCTTTCGAGCGCTCTCGCACCTTGGGGAGCGCTCGTTGTCTTCGCAGCACCCACCGCAGGAGAGACACATGGTAGAGAACATCGGAGCCCAGTTCGTTTCCCCGCAGCACTACTGGCAGCAGCAGATGCAGCAGGGCGGGTGGCAGCAGCAGCTCTGGGGAGGGCAGATGGGGACGCGCGGGGCCGACATCCAGGGCCAGGTGGGGCAGCAGCAGCCGGGCCTCGGCATGCCCCAGCAGGTGAATCTCTCTCCCCATGAGAAGGCGGTGCTTCGGTGCGCGCTGGACTTCCTCAAGGAGGGGCGGGTGGCGCTGGCCACGGGTGTCGTCGACCCGCAGGTGGCTCAGCGGCTGACGGCGGCGCACGCCTTCCTCTGCGGCTTCCTGGAGGCCAGGGGTCTCGGGGAGCCGGGTGCCTACCTCAGGTCGATCCCTCAGGCGAGGACCCTCGGCACCGTCTCGGGGGACCCGCGGTACGACCAGTTCGTCGACAACTTCGAGCAGTTCCTGCGCAACGAGGGGCAGACTCGCTTCGCCTGGGGTGCGCTCATCGGCGCGATCCCCGTTGCCATCGACGCGGCGAAGTGGATCTACAAGAAGGCGACCCACTGACCGAGGTGGCCTCCACCGGGGCCATCGGGTGAGAAAACGACGCGGGGGAACGGCGCTGTACACCCGGCCGTTCCCCCTCGCCGGACGCGTTCCCCCCCGGACGCGTCTCCCCTCCCCCGGACGCGTCCCCCCCGACGCGTCCCCCTCCGATGTGACCCTCCCCCCCGGGGGTCACGTCAGCGAATGACTCTCACCTCATCCCCCTCGAGCCGCACGGACACCTGGGCGGTGTTGGGCATCACGTCCTTCTCGACGATGATGTCCTTCGCATCCACTCCGACCCGGACCGTGTACATCCCGTCAGGCACGTCGGTGATGTCCAACCACTGGCACGAGACGTTGGCCGGGGTGACGTCCGCCCAGCCCGGGGAGATTCCCTGGCTCATGAAGGGATTGCTCGGGGCGGGAGCATCCGCGCACCAGGCCGCCGTATCGGCCAGCTTGTAGCCCTGCGTGCGTCCCTGCAGGAGCATGTCGCCCCGCGCATCCCTCAGCTCGTAGGAGGCGAAGCCCTGGAGGCGGTAGTCCTGGTAGCAGGCATCGAACTCATACAGTTCGGGGGCCTGGGTGGGCGTCGGAAGGGAGACAGGCCCCGTGCCCAGGTTGACGACGGACACCCCGAAGCGCAGCAGCCGCCGCTCTCCCGTCCCCAGCACGCAACCCTTCGCGTACTCGCAGGACGTCGCATCGAAGCTCCGGTGCTCGATGACGAACGAGCGCGCGAGCATGTCCTCGTCCACGGTGAGCTCCGGCGTCCCCTCGGGCTCGAAGGGACCACAGTTCCCGGACTCCGGCAGGTACGGGGCCGGCGCCGTGGGCAGCACCTTGCCTCCTCCGAGGACCATGACCTTCCCCGGGCTCGCTGGGGTCAGCCCCACGAGGAGATCCGCGTAGCCATCCCCGTCGAGATCTCCCGCGGGAGCGACCGCATGGCCCGCGTTCCACTCGGGGCCCTGCGCCGCGGCGTCCGAGCCAGGCCAGGCCCAGGCGGGGCGGAGCTCGGAGGAGAAGCCCTTCTCGGGGAAGTACAGGTAGATGCGCCCGCCGGCCCTCACCACGAAGTCCGAGTCGCGGCCGTCCTTGTCGAAGTCCCCCACGGGGATGATGCTCGAGCCGAAGCCCAGGAACAGCGGATCCCCCAGCGCGGTCCAGGTCGGGAGGGTGGACACGCCCTCGCCCTCGGAGAGGTGCAGCCGCAGCCGCCCCCCTTCCGCGAGGAAGAGCTCGGCCAGCCCGTCGTCGTTGACGTCCCGGTGGATGCCCGCCACCGTGCCCGCGATGCTCCACGTGGGTTGAGCGGCCAACCCACCCTCGCAGCCGGAGGAGGCTTCCTGGCATCCCCGGTAGAGCCGCGAGTCGGCACCGCGCGTGACGAGCAGATCCTCCGCGCCATCCCCGTTGGTATCGCCGAGGACCCGCACGCTGGAGGCGGTCAACGTCCGCGAGAGCTGGAAGGAAGGCGCGCTCCCCGCGGCCCCGGGCGTGGACAGGTAGACATGGCTGGAGGACGAGCCCTGCAGGGTGACGATGTCATCCAGGCCATCTCCGTTGAAGTCACCCCGCGATGCGCCCTTGAAGGGGCTCGTCACCGGCACGCGGAACGAGGGGGACTGGAGGAACGTGTCCAGCTCCGAGCCGCCCCGGAAGACGAGCGCTCCATACCGCGAGCTGACGAGGAGATCCGCGAAGCGATCGCCATCCACGTCCGCAGTGCTCACCTCGAGGTGACGTCCGGGCGCGAAGGGGATGGGGCTCCGCCAGTCCAGCTCGGCGATGATGGGCTCGCGGGAGAAGTACTTGCTGGTGCCAGGGTAGAGGACCACCTTGCCGTGGCTGAAACCGTTGCAAGGAGGCGCGGCGACCGCGAGGTCCGCGTGCCCGTCTCCATTGAAATCACCGAGCGCCACCGAGGCGCCGAAGCAGGAGTCGTGGAGCTCGGGCGGAGCCTCCACCTTCCAGCGAGGCTCCTCGGACGCGAAGGGACCCGCTCCCGCCGGAGGCTGGCCCGCGAGGGACTCCTTCAGTTCTCCGCTCTTGAATGCCTGGTTCTCCGGCTCTCCGTCACAGCCGCACAGCGTGCCCAGCAATGCGGCGGAAAGCAGCACCTGTTCCAGTTTCATCTGAGGCTCCTCGGGCGTCCCCCCCTCCACCTGAGTGGTCAGGATCGCCTTGCTCTGCCCTTCCCCATGAAGGGCATCGCCCCAGAGAACGGAGGAGGCGAGTCGGCATATCGGCGGGATTTTCGCGGCCCGAGCGCAGAGCACGAACCTGTCAGACAGCCGGACAGGCTGTCCGAGACGGAGCCCCTTGGAGGGCATCCTCCAACCGTGTTCGACACCCTCTCAATTCAGCGTCCCGCAATCGGCGATCCGCTGCACCCGGAGCGTGTCCAGCCGCTCCAGGGGTGCCGCCGTCTCCGGTCCCTCGAGCACGGCCACCGCGCGGGCGATCGCCTCCAGGGTGGACATGCCTGCCGGGTGTGTGGGCTCGCGGAGTCGGAGCGTTCCTGGAGCGGGCGGCGGTAGCACCAGCCGGGGGAGTGCCCGCAGCGCGGGGAGCCGCTGGCTCATTCGTCGTGCCTGCGACCAGCTTCCGTCCAGCACCACCAACTGCCTTGGCGGAGGAGCGTCAGAGGGGGCGGTGGGGCCATCGGGGAAGAGAAGCCAGGTGCCGGGCTCGGAGAGCAGGGTGGTGTCGAGGGGCTCGTCCGGTGCGCCGTAGGTGAGCAGTCTGGCGTTCACGAGGGCCAGCGCGGCCACGCGGCCGGTGTTGCTCTTCTTCCAGCTCTCCGCCACG
>QKJM01000962.1 GCA_003249315.1 Archangium sp. | reverse complement strand
TACACAGCCCGATGCACTCGTCGCAGATGTAGACCGTCGGCCCCGCGATGAGCTTCTTCACCTCTTTCTGCGACTTGCCGCAGAAGGAACAGCAGAGGGACTGGTTGTCTCGCTTCTCCACGTTCTTACCCGCCATGTAAGCCCTCGCTGCAACTGCCTGGAGGTGCGCTCCTCAACCGGCCCGCCTCCCTGCCTACAGCCAATCTAGTCAGCCCCCACCGGGGGCGTCCACGCGCCTGCGGGGTACTTAACAGTTCCCCCGTCGTGGCGCAGAAAGCAAAAGCCGGAGGCGGGGGCTACCATTCCCCACAGCTCCGGCCCGTGCGCTCCCCCAGGGAGCGCCCTACTTCCGCTCGGCCGGCGGAGTCACCACCTTCCGAGGCTGGTGGACCTCGTCGATGATTCCGTACGCCTTCGCCTCGCTGGCCCCCATGAAGAAATCGCGGTCCGTGTCCTTCTCCACACGCTCGATCGACTGGCCGGTGTGCTGGACGATCAGCTCGTTCAGCTTCGAACGCATGCGGAGGATCTCCTTGGCCTGGATCTCGATGTCCGTGGCCTGGCCGCGCACCCCGCCCAGGGGCTGGTGAATCATGATGCGGGAGCTGGGCAGGGCGTAGCGCTTGCCCTTGGCTCCGGCCAGCAGGAGGACCGCCCCCATGGAGGCTGCCTGCCCCACGCAGATGGTGGACACCGGGGGGCGGACGTACTGCATGGTGTCGTAGATCGCCAGGCCGGCGGTCACCGACCCGCCTGGCGAGTTGATGTAGAGGTTGATGTCCTTGTCCGGGTCCTCGGACTCCAGGAACAGGAGCTGAGAGACGATGACGTTGGCCACGTCATCGTCGATCTCCGTCCCCAGCATGACGATCCGATCCTTCAGCAGGCGGCTGTAGATGTCGTACGAGCGCTCCCCGCGGTGGGTCTGCTCGATGACGTACGGAACGGGCATGAAGGGCATGGCAACCTCGTCAGGAATCGGGATGAAGGAACCTTCAGGAATACTTCGCCTGAGCCTTCAGGAATTCAATCGTCTTTTCTTCACGGAGTCGGTAGCTCAACCCCTGCCGCTCCTCGGCGCCCTTGAAGTAGTTCTGGACGACGGAGACGGGCTGCTTCGCCTCGTTGGCCAGGTCCTCGATCTTCTTGTCGATGTCCTGGTCGGAGACCTGGATGTTCTCCTTCTCGGAGATGGCCTCGAGGATGAGCGCGCCCTTGACCTCCTTGAGGGCCTCCTCGCGGTAGTCCTCGCGCATCTTGGAGATGTCCAGGTTGAGGCGGCGGGGATCCATCCCCATGCGGGCCATGGCGCGCAGCCGGTTCTCCAGCATGCTGTCGATGGCGCGCTCCACCATGGAGCGAGGCACCTCGAACTCGTTGCGCTGGATGAGGCCCTTGAAGAGGGCGTCCCGCTCATCGGCCTGGGCCTTGGTGCGCTTGGACTGCTCCATGTCCTGCCGGATCTTCCCGCGCAGCTCCTCCAGGGTCTGGGCCTCGTTCGTCTCCTTGGCGAACTCGTCGTTGAGCTCGGGGACGACCTTCTTCTTCAGCTCCTTGAGGTCGAACTTGAAGTGGGCCGTCTTGCCCTTGACGTCCTCCACCCGGTAGTCGGCGGGGAAGGTGTAGTCCAGCTCCTTGCTCTCGCCCACCTTGGTGCCCTCGAGGGCGGCCACGTTGGACTCGATGAGCTCGCCAGGGGCCAGCTCCACCGTCACCCCCTCGGCCTTGCTGCCGGGGAAGGGGTTGCCGTCGATGGTGGCCTCGTAATCCACGGTGGCGAAGTCACCGGCCTGAGCGACGTCCCGGCCCTCGACCGGATCCAGGCGGGCCAGGTTCTGGCGGAGCTGCTCCATCCGCTCGTCCAGCTCCTGGTCGGACACCGAGGTCTCCACCTTGGACAGCTCGATGCCGGCGTAGTCCTTGGCCTCCACCTTGGGCTTCACCTCCACCCGGGCCTCGAAGGTGAAGGGGGTCTCGGGCTGGATGCCGGAGGTGCTGGTCACCTGGGGCTGGCCCACCGGCTCCACCTTGTGCTCCCGCACCGCCTCCATCCAGGCGTTCTGCACCACGCGCTGGACGACCTCCTCCTCCACCTGCCCGCGGTAACGCTTCTCGAGAATGTGCCGCGGCACCTTGCCCGGCCGGAACCCGGGCAGCTTCACCTGCTTGCCGAGCGCGGCATAGGCGCGGTTGAGCTCTTCGGTAACGCGGGCGTTCTCGACCTCGATGGAGAGCTTCTTCTCGATGGGAGAGAGCTCCTCGACCTGGACCTTCATGGGTGCCTCGCTCGCCGCCGCACGCGCCTTCCGCGCGCCGGCGTGTGTCGGATGGGTGAAGAAGTGACGCTGTGGGAGGAGCGCGTTTAGGAGATAGGCGCGAGCCGGTCAACGCGAAATGGGCGAGGAGGGACTCGAACCCTCACACCTTGCGGTACCAGATCCTAAGTCTGGCGCGTCTACCAGTTTCGCCACCCGCCCAAGCGTCGGCCGCGTTCTACCTCGAAATCCGGGCTCCCATGCACACGGGAATGACGGAAGTCCGAAAAGAAAACGGGGTCCCCTCATCGCTGAAGGGACCCCGTCTTAATGAGAGCGGAGGGAATCGAACCCACAACCTATGGATTAAGAGTCCATTGCTCTGCCAGTTGAGCTACGCTCCCGACTTTTGCCGCCGCGCCGCTGACCGGTGCGCCGCGTCGACGGGGCGGTAAGTACTGTTAGCTGCCGTCCACGTCAAATGCTTTTTTCGAAGCCGCTACGCAACCTCACTGGAAGTGCGGAGAGGGCCGGCCGCCCCCTCACCAGACAGCCCCGCCAGCCTCACTGGACATAAGTTCAGTCCCGTGGGACTCAACCCGCCACGGGCGAGGTTGAATTCCCACCTGAGTGGGCGGACGGAGGTCGCCCGCCCTTTTCGAGCAAGAGGACGAGCAGCGGAATGGAAGCACAGAACAAGGCGGAGAACGCGGCGGGCCCCTGGGGCCACGAGCGCGTGGAGCTGATCCGGCGGACCATCTGCCCCAAGGGTATCGGAGAGGACGAGTTCAGCCTCTTCATCGAGCAGTGCAAGCGCTCGGGGTTGGATCCGCTCCTGAAGGAGGCCTTCTGCGTGGCCCGGAGGCAGAACGCGGGGAGCCGGGACAGGCCCCAGTGGGTGACGCGCTACGAGTTCCAACCGTCGGAGGCGGGGATGCTGGCGCGAGCGGAGCGCTTCCCGGACTTCAAGGGCATCCAGGCGAGCGCGGTGTTCGCCGAGGATGAGATCATCGTGGACCAGGGCAAGGGGGAGGTGGTGCATCGCTTCAACCCGGCCAGGCGCAAGGGTAGCCTGGTGGGCGCCTGGGCACGGGTGGTGCGAGAGGGGAAGCTGCCTGTGGTGGTGTGGCTGGACTTCGCGGGCTACGTCCAGCAGACGCCGCTGTGGGCCAGGATTCCCACGACGATGATCGAGAAGTGCGCCCGGGTGGCGGCGCTGCGCAAGGCGTACCCGGAGGCCTTCGGCGGCCTGTACGTGCGCGAGGAGATGCCGCCCGAGGAGTTCGAGCCCCAGCACGGAGAGCCGGTGCGGGAGCCGCTGCCAGCCCCCTCCCCTTCCCCCGTCCGGGAGACCCTGGAGACACCGGCAAAGGAGGCCGCACCAGAACAGGCTCCCGCCGAGGCACCCGCGAAGCCGCGCAACGCCTCCACGGTGGTGGCGTTCGGAGCGAACAAGGGCCGGACGGTGTCGGAGCTCAGCGACGAGGAGCTGGCCGAGACCATCGACCTGGCGCACGAGAAGCTGATGGAGCAGCCGAAGGCGAAGTGGGCGCGGGCGATGCGGGAGAACCTCGCGGCGCTCGAACTGGAGGCGGATCTCCGCTGCCGCGTACCCTCGGCCAGCGCCGAGTCCTGATCCTCACCGAGGGGAAAAGCCCCCAGCGTGGCACTCTCGCGAGGGGGTGCTGCGCGCCCGGAGGGACTTGAACCCCCAACCCTTGGCTTCGAAGGCCAATGCTCTATCCAGTTGAGCTACAGGCGCAGAATGGGGGAAAGGAGGGCGGCCAACCGGGATCGAACCGGTAACCTCTGGAGTCACAGTCCAGCGCTCTAACCAGTTGAGCTATGGCCGCCGTGCTGCTCAGCGTCGAAACGCGGCGCATCCCTATCGTGGAAACCGCCGCGATTCAAGGTCTTTATCACGAGCTCGTGGCGGGCGCGCCAGTGGGAGTACCCGTCCCCCGGCCGCCCGGTTCCTGGAGGCACGAGCCCGGGAGAGCCACAGGAAGAAGCCGGTGAGGAAGAGTCCCGCCGGAGAGAGGCCCGTCAACACCGCGAGGCCTCGCGTGGCCAGGCCACCCCAGGAGCCGATGTGCAGCGGGTAGCGCAGGGCGAGCAGCCTCGAGGCCAGAGGGGCCTCCAGGGCGCTCTCCGCGCGCAGCACCCCGCCGCCCCGCCGGTCCACGTACACGAAGCTCATCCCGACGGGGTGGAGCTCCGCCGGGAAGCGCTTGCGAACCCGGAGCGGCGCCTCCGGTGAGGTGGGAAGATCCACCCGGGTGGTGCGGGCTCCCGGGAGGGCCCGATCGGCCTCGGCCAGCAGGGCGTCGAGGGA
>QKJM01000593.1 GCA_003249315.1 Archangium sp. | reverse complement strand
GACCTCGAGCCGGGCGGCGTCGGTGGGGGGCGTGGGGACGAGGAGCTCGGGCTGGCCGGGCGCGGACAGGTGGAGCCCCTCTGGAACGGGCAGGGCTCGCACGCGGACCAGCGAGGGCACCTCGCGGCCGGTGATGAAGGAGCCGTCGGGGCGCACCGCCATCCACCGGCGGTCGTGCTCCAGGCCCAGCGGCTCCACCGTGGCGCTCTCCAGGGACTGGCCCGCAGCGGACTTGAGGGGGTAGCGGACGAGGGACGTCAGGGTGAGCATGAGGCGCTGAATCACATGACCTGGAAGGTCGGATGAGTGGGTGCTTGTAGCCCACGCTCCCGCGGAGGGCAAGGCGGGCGGGGAGCGTCCCTTCCCGCTCCCTCATGGTGCTTGCCCGCCCCCGTTCCCTCTGCGACGGTTCTCCGCATGACGACACGACCTTTTCGCATCCTGGGCCTCCAGCAGGTGGCCATCGGTGGGCTCGACAAGGGGCCGCTGCGCCGGCTGTGGGTGGACATGCTGGGGCTCTCTCCTCACGGCACCTATCGCAGCGAGCGCGAGAACGTGGACGAGGACATCGTGGTCGCCGGCGCCGGGCCCTTCCGCGTGGAGGTGGACCTGATGCAGCCGGTGGATCCCAACGGCAAGCCGCGCGTCCACGAGCCCGCGCTCAACCACGTGGGGCTGTGGGTGGATGATCTCCCCGCGGCCGTGAAGTGGTTGGAGGGGCAGGGCATGCGCTTCACCCCCGGAGGCATCCGCAAGGGCGCGGCCGGCTTCGACGTGTGCTTCGTCCACCCCAAGGGCAACGAGCAGTTCCCCCTCAGCGGCGAGGGCGTCCTCATCGAGCTGGTGCAGGCCCCTCCCGAGGTCATCTCCGCCTTCGAGCAGGCGGCCGGCTGAAGGAGTGCATCGAGGCGGGAGGGGTGCCCGGGACATCCGGGCTCACCCCGCCCGGCGCTCCCTCAGCGCTCCAGGTACATCTGCGCGCCCGGGCCCAGCGGCAGCCCGAACACCATCCACACCACCAGCAGCACCAGCCAGCAGCCGAGGAAGAAGAGGGTGTACGGCAGCATGGTGGCCACCACCGTGCCGATGCCCGCCTTGCGGTCGTACCGCTGGACGAAGGCGATGATGAGGGCGAAGTAGGACATCATCGGCGAGATGATGTTGGTCACGCTGTCGCCGATCCGGTACGCGGTCTGCGTCAGCTCCGGCGTGTAGCCCACCAGCATGAACATGGGCACGAAGATGGGCGCCATGATGGCCCACTTCGCCGAGGCGCTCCCCATCACCAGGTTGATGACGGCCGAGAGCATCACGAAGCCGATCATCAGGGGAATCGGACCCAGCCCGAGCGTCTGCAGCAGGTTCGCGCCCTTCACGGCGAGGATGAGGCCGAGGTTGGTCCAGTTGAAGTAGGCGACGAACTGGGCGGCGAAGAAGACGAGCACCAGGTACGAGCCGAGCGTCTCCATGGACTTGCTCATGCCCTTCATCACGTCCGCGTCACTGCGGATGGTGCGCGCCCCCACGCCGTAGGCCACGCCCAGCACCGCCGCGCCGAGGAAGATGAAGGCGACGATCCCGGACATGAACGGCGAGCGCAGGAGGTCTCCCGTCTTGGGGTTTCTCAGGAAGCCGTCGGCCGGCACCGTGCCCCACAGCAGGAGGGCGGTGAAGATCAGCCCGGCCACCAGGGCGAAGAGCAGGCCCCGCTTCTCCTCGGCGGTGAGCTGCTGGATGCCTTCCTGTGGGGTGTCGGTCTGGTAGGTCCCCAGGCGCGGTGCGACGAAGCGCTCGGTGACCCAGGTGCCGGCGCCCGCGACGATGAAGGTGGAGGCCGCCATGAAGTAGTAGTTGGCGGCGGGGTTGACGGTGTAGCTCTTGTCGACGATGCGCGCGGCCTCCTCGGAGAGGCCGGCCAGCAGCGGATCCACCGTACCCAGCAGCAGGTTGGCGCTGTAGCCGCCGGACACGCCGGCGAACGCCGCCGCCAGGCCGGCCACCGGGTGCCGTCCCACGGCCAGGAAGATGATGGCCGCCAGCGGAACGAGCAGCACATAGCCGACCTCGCTCGCCGTGTTGGAGAGCACGCCGGCGAAGACGATGACGAAGGTCAGCAGCCGCTTCGGCGCGGAGAGCACCAGCAGCCGCAGCACCGCGCCGATCAGCCCGCTGCCCTCGGCCACGCCGATGCCCAGCAGCGCCACCAGCACGGTGCCCAGCGGCGCGAAGCCGGTGAAGTTCTTCACCATCTCCGTGAGGATTCGGTGCAGCCCCGCCACGGAGAGCAGGCTCACCGGCTCGATGAGCTTCCCCGTCGCCGGGTGGACCGCCTGGAGGCCCGTCCACGAGGCGATGGCGGAGAGGATGACGATCAGCAGCGCCAGCAGGGCGAACAGGGTCGCCGGGTGGGGCAGGGCGTTGCCGATCCGCTCGACCGTCGAGAGGAAGCGGGTGAAGGCGCCGGAGGTCGGAGGAGGGGGGGAGGATGTGCCCTGGGCCGCGGGCTCCTGGACGGGGGCATCGATTTTCTGCGACATGGTAGGAGCGAAACTACTTCATCCGGTGGCGCTCGTGTGGCCGTTGTGTATCCAGGCAGGTTGTCCGGCCCACCCGAGGGCGCGGCGGGCCTGGTGCTCACGAGCGCACAACGACTCGTGACCGGAGTGCATGCCCGTTGCGGGTTTACTTCGACCCGAGGCACCTCCACCTCTTCCTCCAGGAATCACCGGGAGGGGGGAGACGAGATGCGCGGGCGGTGGTGGTTTCGTGGGGGCATCCTGCTGTCCACGCTGGCCCTGGGGGCTTGCGGCTCGGGCGGCGGGGACACGATCGGCCTGGAGGGGGGCAGCTCGTCCAGCAGCCCCAGTACGGGCGGGCGGCCGGAGTCGGGGGTCGCTCCGAGAGGAGGCCTGCTGTCGTCCTGTACCTGGGAGCTGCATGCCTCGGGAGACACGTCGCGGGGCGAGTGTGAGGGAGGGATGGGGGGCGCGGCCTCCGTGCCCGTCCTCATCATGCGTCTGGGGGTGAACGACTTCGTCGGCTTCGGCGTGAAGCTGATGCTTCGCGAGGAGCTGAAGCAGGGGAGGTACTCCTTCGACGACTCGGACCTCTTCGGCTCGGTGTCGGTGGTGATCGGAGACGCCTCGGATGGCGACGTCTATCTGGCCTATCGCACCCCCGGAGGGCCGAGCGTGGGCTCCGTCACCTGGATGCTGCACCGCCTGGACGACTCCGGGAGAGACACGGAGGTGAGCGGCCGGATCGAGGCGGAAGTCGCCCCGTTCGCGGGGGGGCAGGGGAACGCGCGTCTCACCGTCGAGTTCACCGGCTCGTTCTGAGCCGATGCCCCGGGGGAATCCGTGCCCCCGGGGCTTCGAGCTACCAACTCACCGAGTCGATGTAGACGGAGCCGGACCAGGCGGCGTCGGTGAAGAGCTGGAGTCCGATCTGGTGGAGCGGCAGCACCGCGTCCGGTGGCACCTGGACGACGAGGGTATTCCAGGCTCC
This sequence comes from Archangium sp., assembly GCA_003249315.1. Classification (GTDB taxonomy): domain Bacteria; phylum Myxococcota; class Myxococcia; order Myxococcales; family Myxococcaceae; genus QKJM01. The sequence continues at coordinate 13,338 of QKJM01000593.1, read as the reverse complement.
CGGGACGAGTGCCGGGCTGGAGTACCAGTTGCTCGTCCACCGCCACCCTCCAGAAGAGCTCTCCTGCACGTAGGGCTGCAGCGCGCTGAGGCTGCTGCCGGCGGGGATCCACACGTGGAAGGCGAGGGTGCTGCCCGCGGAAACCGGCGGCGAGAGGACGTACACATTGCCGCTGCCGGACAGCGTGCCCTCCACCGTCAGCGCGAGGGACTGGTTGCCTGCCCAGGCCTGGTCCGCGGAGGCGGATGCGCTGGTGAGGATGGCCTCTGAGTACGTCCAGCCCTGGAGCCCGTTCTCGAAGTTGTAGAAGGCCCCATCATCCGAGGGCGTGGGCGCCGAGCCCTGAAGGGCGGCGGCCGTGTCGTTCCAGGAGTACGTCGTCGCCCACGTCTTGTCGAAGACACCCACCTTCACCGTGAAGGTGTCCGTGGCGGGCACGGTCCACTCGTAGCTGTAGGTGCTGGACTGGCCGTAGAAGAAGGCCTGGTTGTCGAAGGCCTGCTGCCCGACCTTGTTCCCCGCCGTGTCGTAGATTTCGAGGTCCACCACGGCCTCGCTCAGCGGGCCTCCGGTGGCGGTGATGGTAGTGACGAGGGTGACGGTGCCACCGACGGGGACGACCGTGGAGGATGGCGCGACGGTGCTGGTGAAGCTCGGGAGCTGGGCGTTGGGCGGGCTCGTCGGCGAGGCGGTGGGGGTCGCGGGGATGGCCAGTCCGCCTCCCTTGAGGAAGTTGCCCCCGCGGCTCTTCATGTAGAGCTCGCCGTCCGTGTAGTAGTCGTTGGTGTACGAGCTTTGCGTGGGCTCGCCCTGACCGAAGAGCAGGGCGATGACGCCGCTGGAGGCGAACTTCTCCAGGTGAAGCAGTCCGTCGCGGCCGAAGAAGTACTCGGTGCGGTTGTCCCGGTAGCCCTTGCGCGGTGCTCCGTCCGTGTTGGGCTCGTTGAGGTGGTTGGAGTTGCCGAGCGGAATCTGCCACAGCACCCAGCGCTTGCCGGAGGTGATGTTCCACAGCCGCAGCCACTCCGCGTACCGGTTGAAGCTCTTGGAGGAGATGGAGGCCGAGTCGCTCGGATCCCACCACCGATCCTCCCCACGGTTGAGCACGAAGAAGTCCGCGTCGCGGTCGAGCGGATCCCCCACCAGGACGTCATACGTATCGCCGGTGACGTTGGGCCCCAGGCCCAGCGCCGAGAGGAAGTCGTAGACCTTGGTCACCTCCGGCTGCAGGGGCTCGGTGACGGAGCCGTGGGCGATGTCCTTGCCACTGGCCCAACCCGAGACGTGGATGCCGAGAATGACGTTGCTGGCGCCCACCGTCTTGCGAAGCTGGAGGAAGGCCAGGCCCCATCCGGCCACCGTGTCGGGCAGGCCGGCCAGCTCCGGCAGCCCCGTGTCCGCCACGGCCGCATACGTGCCCGGCTGGTCGTTGCTCTGCATCTGGATGAAGCCGAACCCATCGGTCTCCAGGAGGATGAGCACGGGCTGCCCGAACTGCTTCGCCCGCTCCATCAGCACCTTGAAGTCGGAGAAGTAGCTCCGCATGGTGGTGGCGTTCTGCGCCTTGGACAGGAAGGCCGACTCCCCACCACCCGGCTCGTAGTTCATCTGGTAGTACTGGATGGCCGGGATGAAGCCCTGGTCGGCGGACTCCTGCATGACCTCCAGCGCCCAGGAACCATCGGCGGGGCTCCACCCGTAGTTGTTGATCCACCCCTTGATGAAGTAGCGGTAGCGCACGTCCCAGGGCACGCCGCTGTCCTTCATCCACGTCTTCCCGGTGTCTTCGAACAGGCCCACCAACAGCCGCGAGGGCAGTCCCGCCGGCACGTGGCCATCCACCGGACCGATCAGCGACTTGCGCCGCGTGGTGAGGTTCTCGGAGGGTGCTCCCTGCTGGCAGGCCAGCAGCGGTAGCAAGGTCAGGACCAGCAGGGTTCGCAAGATTCCAGCTCGGCTCGTGTACATCCCTTGGCTCCTCTCTGGGTGGGCAGACCTCGTCAGGAAGACATTCGGCCACGCAGGAGCGCCGCTTCTCCGCATCTCTGGCGCGGCGGGAACATGGACATACGAAATGTACGAGGAGCTTGTAGCCGTGACGTAGAGGCGCCACCTGGAGGGGGTGCTCCTCTCAGCCTCCGTTGATGAAGTCCGCCTGGGTCCAGGTGCGCTCGGAGAGGTGGCTCTGGACCTGCTCGATGTAGGGCTGGGCGCCGCTGTAGGGCACGGAGGTGTCTCCGTCGTACCAGTTGCCGGAGAACCAGGCGCCGATGCAGCCCCACTCGTCACCCGCCGTGTAGCCGCCGCGCTTGCCGGGGCCGTTCATCCAGGTGAAGTCCCCCTCGTAGCAGGCGCGCCGCCAGGCCAGCGCGTAGTCCACGTTGAAGGCGGTGCTGTCGCGCGAGAGGGGGAAGGTCCCCTCGTGTACCGGCGCCCGCACCTGGAGCAGGCCGAAGCTCTGCCCGTCATCGCCCGTGGTGGACTGCCGCCACCAGCTCTCCTGCACCGCCACGGCCCTCACGCCCTCCGGGTCGAAGCCCCACTTGCACGCGCCCCACTGGATGATCTCATCGGTGGTTCCGGTGAAGTCGCCGTCGATCCTCCCGGCGAAGAGGGCGTTGAACTGCTCGCTGGCCCCGTTGATGCGAACGCCGCTGGTTCCGCGTGTCTGGTTGGCCTGGGCGTTGTCGGGGCGGGGCTCCCAGTCGGAGCGCTGCACACGCGTGGCACACTCCGCTCCGGAGGGCAGGGGGGCGCCAGGGGGCAGGGTCGACAGCGGGATGTTCGGGGGCCTCCCTCCGCAGGACGGTGTGAGAGCGAGGAAGAGAGCGAGGGGAACGAGGTGGACGCGCTGGCAATTCATGGATGGCGGGATTCGAAGGCGAAAGCGATGAGTGGTATCAGTATACCCGAGTACCCGCTTTTTCCTCGACCAGCAGGGCATGGAGGATTCTGTTATGGGCGGGGGCGTACCAAGGGAGCCTTGCTCGGCAGGAGGAAGAACGCATGGATCTGGAGATGGTGCTGGGAGTCGTGGTGTTCACCGCGCTCGTGATGTTCGTGTGTCCGGAGTGGTGGAGCACCAGCATGGGGGTGCTCAAGGAGGAGCAGCGGAAGAAGGAAGAGAGCCGCTCATCGAGTCGGTGAGCCCCCTGTGAAGAGCAGCAAGGGAGATGGGTTGCATGGCGAAATCGCTGAAGGTGAATGGCAGGGAAGTCAGCATCGAAGCGGAGTCCGATACCCCTTTGCTCTGGGTGCTTCGGGAGGAGCTCGGGCTCACCGGCGCCAAGTTCGGATGTGGCAAGGGCCTCTGTGGTGCCTGTACGGTCCACATCGACGGCGTGGCAGTGCGGAGCTGCCTGGTTCCGGTCTCGGCGGTGAGCGGTGAGGTCACCACGATCGAAGGACTCAGCCCGGACAACAGCCACCCCGTGCAACAGGCGTGGATCGAGGCCGATGCGCCGCAGTGTGGCTACTGCCAGCCCGGGCAGGTGATGGCCTGTGCCGCGCTGCTGAAGGCCAAGGCCAACCCCACCGAAGAGGAGATCTCCGCGGCGATGACGAACCTGTGTCGCTGCGGCACCTACGGGCGGATCCGCAAGGCCGTCCAGATCGCCATCAAGCGCAACGCCAAGGGAGGGGCCTGATCATGACCCAGGAACTGGAGAAGAACCCTCGGGAGGGCCTGTCCCGGCGCGCGTTCGTCCAGTCGGGCGCCGCGGTGGCCGCGGGCCTCGTGCTTGGCTTCTACCTGCCCGGCAACAAGCATCGCCGCGCCGAGGCCGCCTCCGCGAGTGGGGCCTCCGAGGAGCGGGTCAACACCTGGCTGCGGATCGCCACCGATGGCGCCATCACCATCTACGTCGCGCGGAGCGAGATGGGCCAGGGCATCTTCACGGCGATGCCCATGGTCATCGCCGAGGAGCTCGAGGCGGACTGGTCCAAGATGCGTGTCGAGCCCGCGCCCTCGGGCCCCGAGTTCAACTACAGCGGGCGCCCCTTCGAGGTCACCGGAGGTAGCTCGAGCATCCGCTCCAACTGGGAGATCCTTCAGCGCATCGGCGCCACCGCGCGGCTCATGCTGATCACCGCCGCCGCTCGGAAGTGGGGCGTCGAGCCAGAGAGCTGTCGCGCGGAGCAGGGCGCCGTGTTCCATGCGGCGAGCAAGCGCAAGGCCGGCTACGGGGAGCTCGCCGCCGCCGCCGCCGCGCTGCCCTCGGACGCCATCCCGAAGGAGCCGAAGCTCAAGGCCCGCTCCGAGTACAAGCTCATCGGCAAGCCGACGAAGCGCCTCGACACGCCCGACAAGGTCGCTGGCAAGGCCGTCTTCGGGATCGACGTCTCCGTGCCGGGCATGCAGTACGCGGCGGTGCGCCACGCCCCGGTCTTCGGCGGCGAGTGCGCGAACTTCGCCGCGTTGGCCAAGGCGATGCCCGAGGGCACGACGCTGGTGAAGGTCCCAGGCGGCGTCGCGGTGGTGGCCGCGAGCTGGTGGAAGGCGCAGAAGGTGGCCAGCGGCCTGGACGCGAAGTGGACGAAGGGGGCGACGACCGGCCTGTCCTCGGCGGCGATCGAGAAGAAGCTTCGCGCCGCCACGGGTGCGAAGAAGCTCCCTGTCGCGACCTCGAAGGGCGATCCCTCCAAGGCGTTGCGCAAGGCCAAGGTGAAGCTCGAGGCCGAGTACTCGACGCCCTACCTGGCCCACACGCCCATGGAGCCCCTCAACTGCACGGCGCACGTGAAGCCCGAGGGGATCGAGCTCTGGGTGGGCACGCAGTCCCATACCCTCACCAAGCTCGTCGTCTCCAACCACACGAAGGTTCCCCAGGAGAAGATCGTCGTCCACACGACCTACCTGGGCGGAGGCTTCGGCCGGCGGGCGGAGTCCGACATGGTGCTCCAGGCGGTCGAGATCTCGAAGGCCGTGGGCAAGCCCGTCAAGCTCATCTGGTCGCGCGAGGAGGACGTCCAGCACGACTTCTACCGGCCGGCCAGTCTCGTGAAGCTGAAGGGCGGGCTGGACGAGAAGGGGCTCCCCGTCGCCTTCTCGGCGACCATCGCCTGCCCCTCCATCTTCGAGCGTTGGACGCTCTTCGGAGGACTCCCCAAGAGTGGAATCGACTCGGCCGCGGTCGAGGGCCTGGCCGATATCAAGTACGACTGTCCCCACCAGCACGTCGCGTACGCGCGCGCCGATCTGGGTGTGCCGGTCGGCTTCTGGCGCTCGGTGGGCAGCTCGCACAACGCCTTCTATCTGGAGAGCTTCATCGACGAGCTGGCCCACGCGGCGAAGAAGGATCCCTACGCGTTCCGCCGCGGGCTCCTGGAGAAGTCGCATCCCCGCTTCGTCAAGGTGCTGGACACGGTGGCCCGGATCTCCAACTGGAAGGATCCGCTGCCCGAGGGTCGGCATCGGGGCATCGCCATCGCCGAGAGCTTCGGCAGCATCGTCGCCGAGGTGGCCGAGGTGTCGGTCTCCGCGGGTGGTCAGCCGACCGTCCACAAGGTCTACGTCGCCATCGACTGTGGCCGGTACGTCAACCCGGATACGATCGTCGCCCAGATGGAGGGTGGTGTCGTCTACGGCCTCTCCGCCGCGCTCAATGGGGAGATCTCCCTGAAGGACGGCCGCGTCGAGCAGAGCAACTTCCATGACTACCCGATGCTGAAGCCCTCCGAGATGCCGGAGATCGTCGTGGAGATCGTGGACAGCGGCGCAGCGCCCGGCGGAGTGGGCGAGCCTGGTACTCCGCCCATCGCCCCGGCCGTGACGAATGCCCTCTTCGCCGCGACCGGCAAGCGCATCCGCTCCCTGCCGATCAGCAAGCACTCGCTGGCGGCCCAGGAGGACGCGAAGCTGTGAGTGGCAGCGAGCTCCTCGTCGCCCTGGAGGAGGCCGTCGCGGCCCGTGCGCCGCTCGTGCTGGGGACGCTGGCCCGCACGAGCGGTTCCACCTACCGCCGCGCTGGCGCACGGCTCCTGGTGACGGCGGGGGGCTCGCTCGTGGGTTTGATCAGCGGCGGTTGTCTCGAGCCGCACATCGCGGAGGCCGCGCGCGAGGTGCTCGAAACGGGCCTCCCGCGTCGTCTCCGCTTCGACATGACGGGCGAGCATGATGGCCTCGTGGGCTTCGGTCTCGGGTGCCGCGGCACGCTCGACATCCTGCTGGAGAAGCTCGAGCCCTGGCGCCTCGACGAGGAGGCCCGCCGTCTGCTGTGTGGGATGAACACCGGCGCGGAGCCGAGGGCTCTCGTCACCGTCTACGACGCGGCTCCCGCGCTCTCGCACCTTCTCGGGAGCCTCCCGGTCGATGAGGGAGGAGCCACTGCTCTCCCCGCCGCCCAGGTGGCCCTGCACGAGGCGGTGCGCGCGATCGTCCGCGAGGCGCTGGTGACGGAGCACCCCCTGGCCCGGACGGTCCGTCTGCCGGAGGGCAACGTCGAGTGCTTCGTGGACCTCGTGCCGCCCGCCTTCCACCTCACGGTCTTTGGGGCTGGCCCGGACGCGGTGCCGCTCGTCGCGATGGCGCGCCAGCTCGACTGGCGGGTGACGGTGATCGATCACCGTCCGGCTCTCTGTGACGCGGCGCGCTTTCCGGGAGCCGAGCGCGTGGTGCATGCGCACCCGGAGAGAGCCGTCGAGCATGTGCCGGTGGGACGTCACGCGGCCGTGGTGGTGATGACCCACAACTACTTCGTCGACCTGCGCCTGCTCCCGATGCTCCTGGCGCTCGATGTGCCCTATGTGGGGCTGCTCGGCCCGAGGAGTCGAGGCGAGCAACTCCTGGGCGAGCTGGCCGGGGAGTTCGTTCCGAGCCTGGAGCAGCGAGCGCGTCTCTACAGCCCGGTGGGGCTCCGGCTCGGAGGTGACACGCCGGCGACGATCGCCCTGTCGATCGTCGCGGAGGTCCAGGCCGTGCTGTCGCGGGTCGAGGGCGTCCACCTGCGGCAGCATGACGGTCCGATCCACCTGCCTGAGGCGGAGCGCAGGAAGAGCGCATGAGCTCCGCGGAGTCCCCGGCGTTCTCCGTCGTGGTGCTCGCGGCGGGTGGCTCGTCACGCCTCGGCGCGCCGAAGCAACTCGTGCGCTTCGAGGGAGAACCGCTGGTGTGCCGGGCCGCGCGCGTGGCGACGGAGAGCGGGGCCCGGAGCGTCGTCGTCGTCACGGGCGCGTCGGGAGAGGCGGTGGAGGAGGTGCTTGGCGATGCGTGTGTCCGGCTCGCCTTCAACGCCGGGTGGGCCGAGGGGCCGGGTTCCTCCGTTCGCGTCGGTGTCGAGGCCCTGCTGGCGGACACCTCGCGCGGCCGGGGCGAAATCACCGTGCTCATGCTGTGCGATCAGCCCTTCGTCACGCCGGAGCACTTGCGAGCACTGGCGGAGCGTGTCGGACGCGGCCATCCCGCCGCCGCCAGCGCCTATGGTGGGGAGGGGGAGCTCGGGGTGCCGGCGGCGTTCGCGGAGGAGCTCCTGCCCGAGCTCCTCGCGCTGAGCGGGGGCCAGGGCGCCCGACCGGTGTTGATGCGCCACCGGGAGCATGTGGCACTCGTTCCCTTCACGGAGGGGCTCTTCGACGTGGACACACCAGCGGACCTGGAGCGTCTGGGCGCGCCGCGGCCCCATTCAGCCGGGGGGCATTGAGGGCAAGAGCGGGTACGGTGTGGTAGTGCGGGGCGGACCACCATGGCCCCTCCTCCTCCTCGCCGCGGCCGCTCCCTGGCCCTCAAGGCCCGCCAGCGCACGCCGGGCCACCACTACAACGCGAGCTTCCTCACGGCCGCCGACCGGGCGGAGATCCTCTCCTGGCTTGGCACCCTGCACCCGCTCTGGGAGGAGCGCTATTCGAAGCACTTTCCTCCTCCTTCGGGGCAGGTGCAGCGGCGGCTCCTGCGTCCGGTGTACTGGCTGGGCAACTGGCAGTTCGCCTGCCTGGACTACTACCGCCCGCCCAAGGGAGTGAAGGATCGCTGCGTGAAGGCCGAGCCCTTCCCTCCCGTGCTGAAGCGGCAGGTGGAGAAGATGGAGGCGCTGGTGCGCCGGATGTTCCGGGGCGCGGATCTTCCCGCGGGCTGGCACCTCAACACCTGTCTGGTGAACTTCTACGGCAGCCGGCTGGAGGACGGGCGGTGGGTGGACACCGCGCGGGTGGGGGAGCACAAGGACTTCGAGCCGGGCCCGGTGGCCTCCCTGTCCCTGGGCGAGCGAGCGCTCATCCAGTTCGTCACTTCCAGCCGACCGGGCGAGCGGGACGAGGTGGTGCTGGAGCAGTGGCTGGACGATGGCTCGCTGCAGCTCTTCGGAGGGGCGCGCTGGAAGGAGGAGACCTTCCACCGGGTTCAGCGGGTGGACACTCGTGCCGGTCACCTGCTGCCGCCCGAGCTGCCGGACTTCCGTACCCGGCGGATCAACCTCACCTTCCGCTACGTGCCGGACACGCACGTGACACCCTTCGCGCGGCTCTCCCCCGAGGCCCGCGAGGACGTGCGGCCCTACATGGAGAAGCTGGCCGAGCACAGTGCCTTCTTCCGCGCGGAGCTGGCACGGGCGCCGGTCGCGGACGTATGAAGAGGTCGCTCATGAAGTCGCTCGAATCCTGGGGGCGCTACCCACGAGTCAAGCCTGGCACCCAGCGGGTGCTCCCGTTCTCCTGGCGCACCGAGCGGCTGCCCTCGGTCGAGGAGGGGGAATCGCTGCTGCCATACGGGAAGGGGCGCAGCTACGGGGATGGCTGCCTGAACGTCGGCCATGCGCTCCTGCCCACCACGGGCCTCGACCGCTTCATCGAGTTCGATCCCTCGACGGGTCTGCTCACCTGCGAGGCAGGGGTGTCGCTGGAGGACATCCTCCGGCTGGTGGTGTGGCAGGGGTGGTTCCTGCCCGTCACGCCGGGGACGAAGTTCGTCACCGTCGGCGGCGCCATCGCCAATGACGTGCATGGGAAGAACCACCATGCGGCGGGGACCTTCGGCCGTTACGTGCGGCGCTTCGAGCTGCTGCGCTCCGACGGTACCCGCCGGGAGTGCTCGCCCACCGAGAACGCGGACTGGTTCGCCGCCACCATTGGCGGCCTGGGGCTGACGGGCCTCATCACCTGGGCTCGGATCCAGTTGGTGCGGATGCACAACCCCTTCATCCTCCAGGAGACGGTGCCCTTCGGCGGCCTGGAGGAGTTCTTCCAGCTCAACCGCGAGAGCGAGCGGGACTTCGAGTACACGGTGGCGTGGATCGACTGCCTGGCGCGGGGTCGGAAGCTGGGGCGCGGCCTCTACTACCGTGGCAATCCGGCGCCGCCTCAGTGGGAGACGCTGCCGCTCGTCCGGAGCCACCTCACGCGCGGGGGAGGGCTCGCCGTGCCCTTCAACCTGCCGTCCTTCACGCTCAACCGACTGACGGTGAGCGCCTTCAACTTCCTCTACTACCACCGCCAGCGCGGGCGTCCGTCCACCCGGCTCGTACACTACGATCCCTTCTTCTACCCGCTGGACAGCGTGCATGCGTGGAATCGCATCTACGGTCGCCGGGGCTTCCTCCAGTTCCAGTGCGTGGTGCCGCTCGCGGAGGCGGGAGGCGGGGCGATGGAGGAGATCCTCGCGCGGATTGCTCGGAGCGGCATGGCCAGCTTCCTGGCGGTGCTGAAGACGTTCGGTTCGCTCGAGAGCCCGGGGCTGCTGTCATTTCCGCGGCCTGGGGTGACGCTCGCGCTGGACTTCGCCTTCCAGGGCTCGCGTACCCTGGCGCTGTTCTCCGATCTGGAGCGGATGACTCGCGAGGCGGGGGGCGCGGTGTACCCGGCGAAGGACGCCTGCATGACGCCCGAGAGCTTCGCGGCGGCCTATCCCGCGCTCCCTCGCTTCCGGGACTTCGTCGACCCGGCCTTCTCCTCCTCCTTCTGGCGCCGCGTCGCGGGTCCGTCAGCCTCCCTCTCTTCCTCCGTCCCGAGCGTCGCATGAAGAAAGTCCTCGTCCTCGGCGCCACCAGCGCCATTGCCCAGGCCACCTGCCGTCTCCTCGCCGCGAGAGGTGCCGCCCTCCACCTGGTGGGCCGCAACGCCACCCAACTGGAGGCGGTCGCGAAGGATCTCTCTGTTCGCGGTGCCCGGGTCTCCACCCGGGTGCAGGAGCTCAACGAGCTGTCCTCCCACGAGGAGCTGGTGTCGCATGCCGACACCGTGCTCGGGGGAATGGATGGGGTGCTGCTCGCCCACGGCCTCCTGGGTCGCCAGCCGGAGAGCGAGCGCTCCTGGGATGCTGCTCAGGAGGTGCTCACCACCAACTTCATGGGGCCGGCGAGCCTCCTCACCCACGTGGCCAACCTGCTGGAGGAGCGACGCGCGGGGATGATCGTCGTCATCTCCAGCGTGGCGGGAGACCGGGGCCGCCAGAGCAACTACGTCTATGGCTCCTCGAAGGGAGGCCTGAACGTGTTCCTGCAGGGGCTGCGCAACCGGCTGGCCCGCTCGAACGTGGCGGTGGTGACGGTGAAGCCCGGCTTCGTGGACACGCCGATGACGGCGCACCTCCCGAAGAATGCGCTCTTCGCCTCCCCGGAGAAGGTGGCGAAGGGCATCTTGCGCGCGATGGACGCGCGCCGCGATGAGATCTACGTCCCGGGCTTCTGGCGGCTCATCATGTTCGCCGTCCGCTCCATCCCCGAGGGAGTCTTCAAGCGGATGAAGCTCTGAAGGTCGGGTGGCGCTTCTCAGTTGTAGTCGCCGGTGACGGTGACTCCGGTGTAGGCGCTCCATCCGCGCACCATGACGTGCCAGGTTCCGGCACTCGGGGCATTGAAGGTGCAGACCTCGCTGTTTCCGCTGGTGTAGGGGCGGCAGTCGAAGACGGAGGTGGTGGCGGCCGTGCCGTACTTCACATAGAGGTCGGCGTCTCCCGTGTTGCCCGAGAGGCCCGCGAGGGTGAAGGTCACCTGGCTCTTGCCCGCGGGCACCTCCAGAATCCAGCGCTGCTCGGAGGCCTGGGCCCCGGAGAGCGCGGGCGTGGCGACCCCGTCGGTCAACTGGTTGACGGTGCCCTTGAGGGTGGCGCCGGAGTAGCCCAGGTAGCCTCGGAGCATCACGTGCCAGGTGCCGGCGGCCGGTGCGGAGAAGACGCACTTCTCGTTGTTGGTGCTCAAGTAGGGGCGGCAGTCATAGTTCGCCGTGTCGGGCGGGGCGCCGTACCGGACGTAGAGGTCCGCGTCACCTGAGCCCCCGCTCGTCTCGATGACCAGGTTGGTGGCTCCCGGGGGAACCGCCAGCGTGTAGTACATGAGACTGCCCTGGCTGCCACTCAAGGAGCCGATGGCGACTCCACTGCTCAGGCTCGAGCTCTCGCAGAGACCGTTGAGGTAGAAGGAGTAGCCGGTAGCTGGCTGCGTCCCGTTCCTGTCCAGATAGAGGCTGCAGGTCGCCAGGGCGGGATGGGGGTAGAGTGGCAGGTTGGAGGCGCTGTTGACGTCATACTGGCTGCCATAGATGGGATACGACGGTCGCGGCTTCTTGCGGTAGGCGTCTCTCCACCAACTGTAGAACCCATACCCATCGACGCCCTGGGTGGTTGGCCCGTTCAGGTATAGAGCGGAGATGTAGGAGCTGTTGATTTCATTGCTGTAGGACTGGGGGGTGTACATGTTCACTCCCGTCCAGTTGCCGCTGGAACCACTCTCCACGTATTCCTGCAGGGTGCCACCGTTGCTCGCTGGTGCTCCGGTGTCGTATTGGGTGGGAGCCGCTTTCAGAAGCGCGCACCGGCGCATCCACTCCAGCCGGGTCGCGGCCTGTATCGGATCCAGCGCATCGGAGTCACAGCGCTGCGCAAGTATCTGGACCTGCGCGGATGCCACGCCGGGCAGGAAGAAGATCCCCGCGAGAACCATCATCACCTTCGTACTCATGTGACGCATCCGAGATGCCTCCCGTCCGCGGCGTGTCTGCCGCGGCTCACCGGATTCCCGACTTACTCATGTATACATGCAGTGCGGGTTTAAATATCAAATCCGGCTGTAATCAGCAATCTCGAAATCTTGAAATTTTACTCTTGGTGTGTAAGGATTGTGCGTACCGAGCCAGGGGAGGTTCCCTGGTCGCCGACGGCTAGAACGGTACCGGCCGCTCGAAGGAGACGCGCAGCCCCGTCATCGGATGGATGAAGGAGAGCGCCTCCGCGTGCAGGTGCAGGCGGCTGTCCTCGTGCCCGTAGAGGCGGTCTCCGAGGATGGGAGCACCGAGGCCGAGGGGATGCGCCGCGTGGACGCGCAGTTGATGCGTTCTCCCGGTGAGGGGGAAGAAGGCCACGCGGGTACGCTCCCCGCGTCGCTCGAGGACCTGCCACTCCGTCACCGCGGGCTTGCCGTGTATGGGATCGTGGATCTGCCGGGGCCGGTCGTGGAGGTCGACGCGCATGGGGAGGTCGATGACGCCTCGCTCGCCCCGGACGTGTCCCTCGAGCCAGGCCACGTAGCGCTTGCGGACCTCCCGGTGGGTGAACTGTCGCTGGAGGGCGGCGTGCGTCCGCGAGTCGAGCGCCGCGACGAGCAGGCCCGAGGTGTCCAGGTCGAGCCGGTGTACGAGCAGCGGACCCGTCGCATGCGGGTAGCGGGCGCGCAGCCTCGCGAGCACCGAGTCCGTCACCGAGGTGTCCTTGCCTGGCACCGAGAGCAGACCGGCGGGCTTGTCGACCACGATGAGCCATGCGTCCTCGAAGAGGAGGGGCAGCTCGTTGGCCACGCTCGGAGGAGGGGAGAAGACCCTCGGGGGAGACACGCGCAGGCCCTCCAGCATGAAGGGGAGGAGGGGAGCGCACTTGTCCTTGCAAGCGGCGTAGAAGGCGCCGGTGACGCGGCCTCCCGTGGCCGGGGGAGTGCCCCACCAGAACTCGGCGAGCGCCAGCGGACGCAGGCCGAGCCTCGAGGCCTGGGCGAGCAGCTTCGGTGCCGCGCAGTCGGCGGCTCCAGAGGGGGGCTCGCCGGGAGAGTACAAGGTCCGCAGGGGACGACGCTCGCCCAGGGCGTTGGGCACCTCGTAGGTGTCGTGGAGCCGCTTCATGAGCGCGCGACAGACGATCCGTCGCAGGCGCTCGAGGGCCCGGAGGCGCCGCTCCATCCGTGCGCGTTCGGGCTCGATCCTCTGGCGCTCCTCCGCCTGGGTGGACTCCAACCGGCGGCGTTCTGCCTTGTCGCCTCGGCTCTCCTGGTCCAGCGCGTGGAGGGCCTGACGCGTCTCGGCCGCGAGTGCATCCGATGCTTCGAGCTCGGCCCGCCGGGCGTGGCGCAGCCGTTTCCTCTCCTCATGCCGGGCGCGCAGCGCGGTGCGCTCCTCGGAGTGGCGCGCCTGCTGCGCTTCGTGGGCGGC
>QKJM01000069.1 GCA_003249315.1 Archangium sp. | reverse complement strand
GTACATGATGCCCTCGGCCTTCGTCGTCCTGGAGGCCCTTCCCCTCACGCCCAACGGCAAGGTGGACCGCAAGGCCCTCCCCGCTCCGGATGGGACGCAAGCCGCGCACGCCGAGTACGTGGCCCCGAGGACGCCCACCGAGGAACGGCTCGCCGCCCTCTGGGCCGAGGTGCTGCGCGTGGAGCGGGTGGGCATCGATGATGACTTCTTCGCCCTCGGCGGCCACTCGCTGCTCGCCACCCGGGTCATCTCCCGATTGCGCTCCACCTTCGGAGTGGAGCTGCCCCTGCGCGTCCTCTTCGAGGCCCCCACCATCGCCAGCCTCGCACGCCAGCTCGAGGCCAAGGCCACATCGACTCCGGTGCCGGCGCTCGTGCCCGTCTCCCGCGACGGCGAGCTGCCCCTGTCCTTCGCCCAGCAACGGCTGTGGTTCCTCGATCAGCTCGAACCGAACAGCACCACCTACAACATCCCCGCGATCCTTCGACTCTCGGGCCAGCTCCGGGTGGAGTCACTCCGCCGCACCTTCGAAGCGCTCGTCACCCGCCACGAGTCCCTCCGCACCACCTTCCAGGCCCAGGGCGGACAGCCGCGTCAGGTCATCCTCCCGCCCGCCATGTGGACACTGCCGGTGGTCGACCTGGGCAAGCTGCCCGAACCCGAGCGCGAGGCCGAGGTGAGGCGACTCGCCGAGGAGGAGGTCCGGCGCCCCTTCTCGCTGGAGCACGGGCCGCTGCTGCGCACCGCCCTCCTTCGTCTGGGCGAGGGCGAGCACGTGCTGCTCGTCACCATGCACCACATCGTCTCGGACGGCTGGTCCATGGGCGTGCTGGTGCGCGAGGTGGCCGCACTGTACGAGGCCTTTGCCTCCGGTCGGGAGCCGCGACTCGAGCCGCTGCCGGTGCAATACGTGGACTACGCAGCCTGGCAGCGCCAGTGGCTCCAGGATGAGGCGCTGGAGGAACAGCTCGCGTACTGGCGCCAGCAGCTCGACGGCGCCCCCTCGGCCCTGGAGCTGCCCACCGACAGGCCGCGCCCGCCCGAGCAGACGTATCGGGGTGACAGCCTCCCGGTTCAAATCCCCCGCGAGCTGTCCGAAGCCCTCCAGCGCCTGTGCCGGCAGGAAGGACTCACCCCCTTCATGGTGCTGCTCGCCGCCTGGCAGACGCTGCTCTCCCGCTACTCGGGACAGGAGGACGTCTGCGTCGGCAGCCCCATCGCCGGCCGCACCCAGGGCGAGACCGAGGGCCTCATCGGCTTCTTCGTCAACACCCTCGTGCTCCGCGCCCACGCACGACCCGACGCCTCCTTCCGCGAGTTGCTGGCCCAGGTGCGCGACACCACCCTCGGCGCCTACGAGCACCAGCACCTGCCCTTCGAGAAGCTGGTGGAGGAGCTCCAGCCCTCGCGCCAGCTCGGCCGCAGTCCTCTCTTCCAGGTGATGTTCGTCCTGCAGAACACGCCCTCCGAGGAGCTGCGCCTGCCGGGCCTCACCTTCCACTTCCTCCCGGCCAGCAGTGCCACGACGAAGTTCGACCTGACGCTCTCCCTCTCGGAGTCGCCCCAGGGTTTCTCCGGCGCGCTCGGCTACAACACCGACCTGTACGAGCGGAGCACCGTGGCCCGTATGGTCGAGCACCTGCGCGTGCTGCTGGAGGCGGCCGTCACCGAGCCGGACCGTCGACTGTCCGAGCTGCCCCTGCTCACCGACGCCGAGCGACAGCGACTCCTCCGCGAGTGGAACGACACCTCGGCCAACTTCCCGCGAGACACCTGCATCCACCACGCATTCCAGGAGCAGGCACGGCGCACTCCCGAGGCCCTTGCCGTCGTCCACCGTGAGACGCGGCTCACGTATGCCGAGCTGGACGCTCGCTCCAACCAGCTCGCCAGGCACCTGCGCTCCCTGGGCGTCGGCCCCGAGGTGCGCGTGGGCCTGTGCCTGTCCCGCTCCACCGAAGCCCTCGTCGGCCTGATGGGCATCCTCAAGGCGGGAGGGGCCTACGTTCCTCTCGATCCCTCCTACCCGCGCGACTGGCTGACGCACGCCCTCGCGGACTCCCAGGCCCGGGTGCTGCTCACCCTGTCGTCCCTGCTCGAGTCCCTGCCCCCTCATGGCGCGAGCACGGTGTGCCTGGACTCGGAGCACGAGACGATCTCGCGTCTGCCCTCCTCGCCGCCCGAGGTGGTCGGCGCCTCCGACAACCTCGCCTACATCATCTATACGTCGGGCAGCACCGGCCGGCCCAAGGGCGTCATGGTGCAGCACCGCTCGGTGCTCAACCTGCGCGCCGCCCTGGCCCGCACGGTGTATGCGGGAAGCCCTGGCCCGCTGCGGGTGAGCCTCAACGCGCCCCTCTCCTTCGACGCCTCCGTCAAGCAGTGGGTGCAGCTCCTCGACGGACACTCGCTGCACGTGGTGCCCGAGGAGGTTCGCGGGGACGCGGAAGCACTCCTGGCCTGCCTGCGCGAGCTGGACGTATTCGACTGCTCGCCCGCCCACCTCCGCATGCTGCTGGAGGCCGGCCTGGCGGAGAAGACGGAGGGCGTGCCCGAGCGCGTCCTCGTGGGCGGAGAGGCCGTGGACTCCACCCTCTGGGCCACCCTCGCACGCCACCCGCGCCTGCGCGCCTTCAACGTCTACGGCCCCACTGAATGCACCGTGGACGCCACCGTGCGCGAGGTGCGCCTCCATCCGGCCATTCCCAACCTCGGCCGTCCTCTCCAGAACGTCCGGGCGTACGTGCTGGATGCGCACCTGCGGCCCGTGCCCGTGGGCGTTCCCGGCGAGCTGTACATCAGCGGGGCGGGCGTGGCCCGGGGCTACCTCGATCGGCCCGAGCTCTCCGCCGAGCGCTTCCTGCCTGATCCCTTCAGCACCACGCCCGGCGCGCGCATGTACCGCACCGGCGACAAGGTGCGCTGGCTGGCCCACGGCGAGCTGGAGTACGTGGGCCGCATCGACTTCCAGGTGAAGCTGCGCGGCTTCCGGATCGAGCTGGGCGAGATCGAATCCGCCCTCCGCGAGCTGCCCGGCCTGCACGAGGCCGTGGTGCTGGCTCGCGAGGATGTGCCCGGTGACAAGCGCCTCGTCGCCTACGTCGTGCCCCACGAGGGCCAGACTCCCGACGCGGGACACCTCCGCTCCGCCCTCCAGCGGCGACTGCCCGAGTACATGGTGCCCTCGGCCTTCGTGGTGCTGGAGTCCCTGCCCCTCAACCGCAGCGGCAAGGTAGACCGCAAGGCCCTGCCGGCTCCCGAGGCCTCCGCCCTGGCGCACCAGCCCTCCAGGCCGCCCGAGACGGAGGTGGAGAAGCAGCTCGCCGCCATCTGGTCCGAGGTGTTGCGCGTGGAGCAGGTGGGCGCCGAGGATGACTTCTTCGCCCTCGGTGGCCACTCGCTGCTGGCCACCCAGGTCGTCTCCCGCGTGCGTGTCTCCTTCGGCGTGGAGCTGCCCCTGCGCGCCCTCTTCGAGACGCCCACCCTGGCCGGCCTCGCCCAGCGCCTCCTGGCTCTGGACACCCGGGAGGCACCTCGGCTGGCCGCCGTGTCGCGAGGGGGGACGCTGCCCCTCTCCTTCGCCCAGCAGCGACTGTGGTTCCTCGAACAGCTCGAGCCGGGCAGCGCCACCTACAACATGCCAACGACGCTGCGCCTCTCCGGGAAGCTGGACGTGGAAGCGCTGCGTCGCACCTTCGAGGCGCTCGTCTCCCGCCACGAGTCCCTGCGCACCACCTTCCATGCGGAGGAGGGACAGCCGCGCCAGGTCATCCACCCGCCCGCGTCGTGGACGCTGCCCGTGGTGGAGCTTGGAGCCCTGTCCGAGCCGAAGCGAGAGGCCGAGGTGACGCGGCTCGCCGAGGAGGAGGCCCGGCGTCCCTTCTCTCTGGAGAACGGGCCGCTGCTGCGCACCACGCTGCTGGGCCTGAGTGAGAGCGAGCACGTGCTGCTCGTCACCATGCACCACATCGTCTCGGATGGCTGGTCCATGGGCGTACTGGTGCGCGAGGTGGCCACGCTGTACGAGGCCTTCGCCTCTGGTCTGCAGCCCCAGCTTCCACCCCTGCCGCTGCAGTACGCGGACTACGCGGCCTGGCAGCGCCAGTGGTTGCAAGGAGAGGCGCTGGAGGAGCAGCTCGCGTACTGGCGCCAGCGGTTGAAAGGCACCCCCGAGGCATTGGACCTCCCCACGGACAAGCCACGTCCTCCCGTGCCGACGTACCGGGGCGCAAGCCTTCCGGTGCGGCTCCCCGCCGAGCTGGCCACGGCCGTGCGCGAGCTGGCCCGCCGCGAGTCGGCCACTCCCTTCATGGTGCTGCTCGCCGCCTGGCAGACGCTCCTCTCCCGCTACTCGGGCCAGGAGGACGTGTGCGTCGGCAGCCCCATCGCCGGCCGCACCCAGGCCAACACCGAGGGCCTCATCGGCTTCTTCGTCAACACCCTCGTGCTCCGCGCCCGGATGCAGTCAGGCGCCTCCTTCCGCGAGTTGCTGGCCCAGGTGCGTGACACCACCCTCGGCGCCTACGAGCACCAGCACGTCCCCTTCGAGAAGCTGGTGGAGGAGCTCCAGCCCTCGCGCCAGCTCGGCCGCAGC